>NZ_JWIM01000026.1:0-894 GCF_002896535.1 Mesotoga sp. B105.6.4
GTTATGGGTATCCCAGATGTGGTTACGTTCTACAAGGAAGGGATCGTAGTGGGAACTCTTGCGGGGAAGACAATAATGACACCGGTTATTGTCAACGATGTTCCCTACCATGGTGAAAAGACCACGATATTCAGGTTTCTGACGGGTGATTATTCTACTCCGCTAGGAGCTTTCTACATTACTGTCATCGACTCCAAAGTGTACTCTCTCGCAGTTGCAGTTGACCCTATGAAGGTAGACAATGTTGTCGACCTCGACGGTGATGGAGTTGCTGAGCTTGTGGTCATCGATGATCACATGGTTAAGGCTCATGAAGCTACCGAGTTGTCGGTCTTCAAGCGTTTCTTCAGTTGGAGCGAAGTTGGCTGGCAAGTTGACAGCCCCGGACAGTATTCAGAGGTCTACTCTGCTCTCGCTGCGGAGGATCTCGGCAAGATAAGATCGTCCAGTCCAAGAACTCCTCACGTGTGGTCATATGCTTACCATTCTTATATGGCAGGCCAGGATCTGGANNGAGCTCGTAGAGGACTTCTCGCTTCATTGGCTTGTTGATTCCTCTGAAGTGGTCAGACTCCTGGATCAGAATATAAACCAGTATGAAGGTTTCGTAATGAAGAAGCCTACTCCAAGTTCATCTTCCACTATGTAATTCGATTCAAGAATATTATTCACACTCTTGAGAATTCCATTCACCACGACTATAATCGTATTGAGTGGGAAAAATGGAGCGTGAGATTATGAGAAGAATATTCTTGTTGTTGCTTCTTCTGATTAGCGCGGCACTAGCCGCATCGAAATTCAGTGTTGGGATCTTGATCACGGGCGAGATTGGCGGGAACGCCATATATGAGCTCGTTCAGAAAGGCGCCCTCGGAATGGCTTCCGACGAGATCG
>NZ_JWIM01000026.1:904-1918 GCF_002896535.1 Mesotoga sp. B105.6.4
TGACTTTTACCGAAGGAATGCCGGCAAGTGTTATGCGAGTAGCCCAGATGTTTCCGAATCAGAAATTTGCGTTACTGGACGGAATCATTGAGGAGCCACTACCAAACACTTACTCTGCAGCCTTCAGAGATAGCGAGATGACCTTTCTTGCCGGTATCTTCGCTGGACTTGTTACATCAAGCGATTTGCCGGGTGCGAACGAAGAGAACGTTGTGGGATTGATAGCAGGAGACACCTATCCTGCCATGACGAACATAATGAGACCCTATTTTGAACTTGGTGTCGCAACGGTGAATCCCTCGGCTAAGGTTCTTTTTGGTGTTGTAGGCAGCTGGTCCGACCCATCAAGAGGAAGAGAACTTGCAGCTAAGCAGTTTGATGCAGGAGCAGACATAATTCTTTCAATAGCGGGCGGCAGTGGTGTTGGAGTCATTGAAGAGGCGTCGGTTAGGGGTAGATACGTGATCACCGTTGACTCCAACCTTATACCATTGAACCCGAAGGTAATACTTGCAAGCTTTCTGAAGCATATCGACCGCCTTGTTAGCAAGACTATTGCGAAGGCCAAGGCGGGGGAGCTGCTATTCGGGAGTTCCGAGAGGGTCGGCATTGCAGAAGGAATGATTGATTATACACACGACGATCCTTATTTTCTATCCAATGTTCCTGCTGAGATTCGCGCGGAGCTTGCGAAATGGTTTGAAGTACTCAAAGACAGCGAGGCTCCTTCACCGAAGAATGAGTAGCCTTCTTCAATCATACAATGAAGCGCTTCATCATCTCACAGAAACCGAAGAGAGGATTGCCTCTTTCGTAATAAGTCATCCGGAGGAGGCTCTTGACCTTCCCGTTCAAGATCTGGCGAGAAGACTGGAGGTAGCTCCCTCAATGATAATCAAGGCGGCGAAGAAGCTCGGATTCTCCGGTTATACGCAACTGAGACTGGCGATCGCAAGCGAGCTCAACTTACTTGTTCAAAGAGAGAAATCCTCCGTAATGATCGAGGATCTTGAG
>NZ_JWIM01000026.1:1932-3350 GCF_002896535.1 Mesotoga sp. B105.6.4
TGCAGGGACTTCCGCAGATCTTATTGATGCGCTGAGATTTTCGCAGAAGTCCGGTGTATCAGTGATCACTATAACGCCTGCTAGATCCATGCTCAGTGGTTACTCCAAAGTGAACCTGGAAAGCTACTATTCCAAACTGGTATTTCCAGAAGGCGGATTGGTCACTCGGATCGTTCAGCTGATGATTGTAGACATGCTTTATCTTCAGTTTCTTAAGATCTCTGGAAAAAAGTTTGAGGAGAGATATTCAAAGTTTAGAGAGGTTCTTGACTTCAAAAAAAGGGGGATGAAAAAATGAGAGGGATTCTGTCCCTCTCATTTTTTGTCGGGTTCATTCACCGGAGTTGCTAACCAAGCCCCTCCAGATTATCTCTCGTATGCTTTCTAGCCCGTTAGGGTCTTCCGTTACACTGAAACCATTCAATATGAGGTCTGCTGCGCTATCGGGATCTACGTCTTTGGAAATCTCATGTGCGGTCTTGGCATCGTTTATTGCCGAAGACAGTTTTTCCTTCAAGATCTGGTACCTATCTCTCACTCTTTTCCAGGATTCATTATCTTCTCGGCTGAGGTTTGCCCTCTCCTGATCCATGATCTTCTTGATCTCATTCTTGCTTGTGATGAAATCAATATACGATCTCAGAATTCTCTTCAGCTTCGAAACGTAGATACTCTCATTTCTTGTTTCCGAAAAGACATGATCTTCAAGTTCGTTGATCGAGTACTGCCAGACTTCGTAAAACAGGTCCTCTTTACTGGGAAAGTAGTAGTAGATCAGGGCCTTCTTCACACTTGCCATCTGGGCAATCTCAGACATGCTTACGCCGTCGTGACCTCTTTCCGCAAAGGCCTTCCGGGCGGCTTTTATAATCCTCTCTCTAGAAGACAAATTCGCTCGCACCGGATCCACCGTCCCCTCAAGGTTTTTTGTCTATAGCAAGCTTCTCTTCGTTGTTAGCGTACTTTCTCATTCTAACATCAAAATCGTAAACCCCTCTGTGGGCCGGATGGGTCTCGGCAAAGCCTTCCTCATAGTAGAGTTTGTCGGCGTATTCCTTCCAACCGGCTGCAAGCTCATCCAACTGTCCGGCAAGCTCTGTGACAACGTTTTCACTTCCATCGTGCTGTGGGATCGCATTGAACTTGTTCACCATGGCTCTGAGGACTTTCGGATTGTCAATAATCGGACAGGGTCTGAAGAGATTATTGCTGTAAGGCACCATTCTCTTGTATGCAGTGAAGAATGGAGACTTCAAAATCTCCAGAAGACTCTTTTCTCTTATACTGTCAACCGCAAACTGCTGGAAGACACAAGGTTCAACGTAACCCTTTGCATTTACGTGAAGATACTTTGCGCCGGCGGCAAGACAGCCATTCGTAAGGAATCCGTGATTCCAGAAGTCTGCAACGAATGCGAA
>NZ_JWIM01000026.1:3365-4447 GCF_002896535.1 Mesotoga sp. B105.6.4
AACTCGTCCTTCATCATAACTTCGTGGTTGAGTCTTGTCGCTGTGACAGAAGTACCGTAGATTACTCCTGCTTCTCGCAGGATTTCCCATGCTTGCTTGATCTTGTTGAAGGTACCTCGTCCGCGTCTCCAGTCAGTTTCGCCTTCGAAACCTTCCACTGATACGGCAAAGGTCGCATTGCCAAGTTCGCCAAGCTTCTTCGCGACTTCCTTCGTTATGAGCGTTCCATTTGTGTAGACCTGGAAATACGAGTCGTTGAACTCCTCGAAAATCTCTAGAAGATGCGGCCAGACGAATGGTTCGCCTCCGGTGATGATAAAGAAGTAAATCCCAAGCTCGTTTGCCTGCCGGATGATCGAACTGACCTCTTCCTTGGAGAGCTGATACTTTCTTCCGTAAAGNNACAAGCGTAAGTTGGACTTATTACTAGAAGCTTAGGAATAACAACCTCGTGCTCCAGCATCTTCTCCTGTCTAATCTTCTCGCCTAATGCGAACTCATTTACAACGAGATTTGTCATAGCCTTTTCGACGGCCTTAGGACTGGATCTCTTGAAGACATTCTGCCAGGAAACGATCATCGGATGCTCTTCCTTGGCCATCTGAGTGAGTTTCTTCAGACCGCTCTTCGTCGGTTCCTTTGTCAAAGTGGCGACAGTACCAAAAAGCCTTCCAATATTTTCAGTCGAAGAATTTCTGACAACTGAACCCACATACTTCCCTGCCTGTCTCAGCATAGAAGCTTTCATGCTTTCTACAATACCCATGAATAACACCCCCAATAGATGTTTACTTACCGGTCGGTAAAATATTAAACCTTCAATGCTACACTTCATTGTCTTTTATATAAATAGTCTGCAACATGTGCTGTCTATTTGAGGGTGAGCAAGCCATTCATCGTGAAAGAGCATTGTCGAGACGTTCGCTGCGCTCACGAGAAGGCGAGAGAAAAGCCAGTCTGTTGACGCAAGGCTAGCGAAGATCACGCCGGGTCGCAATGCCCAGGAAAGCATCCGGGGACGCATTGCTGCCTTCGGCAGGAGGCGAGGCCGACTTCGTCGGGAAGTGATGCTGCTGCGCAGG
>NZ_JWIM01000015.1:0-63461 GCF_002896535.1 Mesotoga sp. B105.6.4
GCGCTTGTAATGGAGACTGCCTTATGTAGAAAGCTGAAAGAGATTGGAAGTGCTTTCTCTTACGCAGAAATACTTGAAGACTTGACAGAGATAAGGGCAGTTGAGTTAACGGTAGAAGGCAAACGCTTTCTTGCAAGGACTGAAATGATGGGCAATGCTTACGACGCTTTCAAAGCACTCAAAATAAGACCCCCGGATCTACTCAAAGAGATTGCATAACAGACCACTGTGGTGGTACGTCTGTTTTTCTTTTCATTTTTCCCCTTGTTTAGCTGTTTTTAGATTATGCGCTGTTAAAGTTGAGTCATAGCAATAATGTTTCCGATTTACTATGCCTTCACTATGAGCACATTCAACGAGAAGGAAGCCTACTCATTCCCTCCTAAGTTCATCCCAAGCATTCACGCATTCGATAACTATTCGACGGCCTGGAAGACCGTCAACATGGGAAGATTGATCTTCAACAGCGCATTCATTTCGATTACCGTGGCATTTGCAAAGATATTTCTTTCGATGCTCGCTGCCTTTGCTTTCACGTATTTTGGGAACTTCAAAGGGAAGTATTTCTTCTTTGCGATAATTCTGATTACTCACATGCTTCCGCTACCGATAAGAATTGTACCGACTTATGAGCTGATGAGAACTTTTGGCTGGATTAATTCATATAGAGCTCTCACGATACCGTTTTTTGCCAGCGCGACTGGAACTCTGCTTTTCAGACAGCTATTCATGACTGTTCCACCTTCGCTTTCCGACGCTGCAAGGATCGATGGAGCCGGACCCATGAGATTTCTGTTCAGTGTGTTGATCCCGCTTTCAAAGACTAATGTCGGGGCGTTGTTTCTGATTGAATTCACATATATGTGGAACGAGTACCTGTGGCCTATGATAGTTACCAACAGCAATAACATGCGTGTTGTACAGATAGGAATAAAGATGCTTCTTGCAAGTGAAGCTCAAGCGGCCGAATGGAATATCATTATGGCCGGAGCCATAATCGCCATGATTCCTCCGTTGATCATGCTGCTGCTTTTCCAGAGAACTATCATGGAAGGGTTCAGTCTGAAAGAAGAGAAGTAGACCGTCAGATAAGTCTTCTATCTGTTTATGTTGTGGCATTCTCTATGGCTTTCAAAATAACCTTGCTGCTGTAAGTGGCGCCCGAGATTACAGACCTCGACAGATTGGTTCTCTATTTAGGAGGCGAAGATTGCCTCTGCCAATTTTCCTCTGCCGTGATTGTGTCTCACTATTTCAGTCGATTTGATTTCGTGTCCGGAGACCACGACGATTACTGTCGCCCTATATCCCTGCCGCGAAATTTCCATCATAGTCTCCATCGGTTAATTGAGAGAGATTTAGCGGTGCGAACTCAAGTGTGTCGAGCTTCTTCAGTCCCTCTTCAAGCCCTGGAAAGATAAGCACCATAACGATTACGTTCAGTGCTGCAACTGCAATCACTATCGATATCAGTACTCTGGTAAGGTACTTCAGTTTCATCGTCTTTGCTCCCGAAGAAGATGAATTTCAGTAACTTGTTGTGCGGCTGTATTATAGCAAAGCTGGCTAAGCCTCAAAGTTTTTGACAAACTTATCGATGTTGCTTGAAGCAATGTGGGGCTGAGGTTTGCCTTTCGAAGCTGTTTTCAGCATCATTCTTGAAAGAAAACCGAGTCTTTCTAGATTGAACTCGCCACCAAAAAAACCTTTTGTCTTGCAATTGTCAAGAAACTCCTTAGGGAAGTTCTGAGAGAGGTACTCTCCAAAGTTCTCTTCTCCCGAACCCATGCAGAGAAATACTCCGAGTTTCTTCGACTTAAGGTCTTCAAGGTTCCTTCTAACAAATTCCGTTATCTCCTTGTTTGCCTTGCCGATTCTGATCGATGCCCCAACGATCACGGCATCGAATTCTTTGAGTTTCGGAGATGGGTCTTTCTTGATGTTGATTATCTCTGGTTCCTCAGAGAGTTTCTTTGAGATTTCGCTTGCACACTTTTCCACAGTTCCGCTCCAAGTCGAGTAGATTATCGCGGTCTTCATAAGAGACGCCTCCTAAAGGTGAGGATTGGTACTTCATTGTTTAACAAATACAGTTTACATGATAAGAGACTGCGAAGCCTTAGCAGATGAATAGTTTGAGTTATCTCCGTTGCCTGTAGCGTATTTAGTGTACAAGTCATCGATCGGACTTGAAGAATTCGGGCATTGTGTTATAATTCTATGCGTTGAATTCCCGCTTTGCCGCAGAAGGCAAGGCCACAGACCAAGGGAGGAGGAAGTTAATGAGCAGGATCTACGAAACTATGTTCATAGTCTCGCCGAAGCTAGATGAAGAGAATCGGAATGCGATGGCTGAAAAGGTTAGAGACTATATTGTTGAACGAGTCGGAGGAACAATCGAGAAGTTCGACAGATGGGGTGTCAGGAAACTAGCTTACAGGGTTACAAAAGGCTTCAGCGAAGGCGACTACACGGTTATTCAGTTCAAGGCTGACCCCGAATCGGTTGATATCCTCGAGAGATTCTTTGGTATCACCCCTGAAGTTTTCAGATGGCAGACATTCAGGAGAGAAGATCTTGAAAAGGCGGAGAAAAAAGCTTTGCTGAAAAAAGACGAAGCGGCAGAACAGCCGGTGGTTGAAGAAAGCGTTCAGAATGCTGAGTCAGAAGAAACACCGGTTGAAGATACAGCAACTGAAGAAGCGGTCGCCGTTGAAGTAGAAACTACTGAAGAAGAAAAGCAGACGGAGGAGTAAGAAATGTCGATTAGCTACAATCATGTTGTCTTGATAGGTAGACTAACTCGCGATCCGGAGATCAAGTTCGCTGCCAGTGGCACTCAAATTGCAACGTTCACTCTTGCAGTTGACAGAAATGTCGCGTCATCCAATAACGACAGTACCGACTTCATAAGGATTGTGACCTTTGGAAAAACAGCGGAGTTCGTTGGCAACTATTTAACGAAAGGCAGACTTATACTTGTAGAGGGCTCTCTCAGAATTAACAAGTGGAAGACGCAGGACGGTGAATCGAGGTCAATGGCCGAGGTTGCCGCCTCCAACATACGATTCATGGAGACAAAGGCACAGGCTCAACAGAGTTCTGGAGGTTTTGAGAGATCGACTCAGGATAATGATTTGGTTGAGAGCACTGGAAACGATGACATTACTTTCTTTGGAAGCGACACGGGTGACTCCGGAAGCGACGATATCCCATTTTGAGGCAGGTGGAAGATTATGGTAAAAGATAATAGGCGAAGAGGAAGAAGCAGAAGAAAGTGCAGACTCTGCGGTACAAAGACAAAGTACATTGACTATAAGAACACTTCTTTGTTGCGCGACTATGTTACCGAAAAGGGCAAGATTATCCCAAAGAGGATTACAGGTAACTGCGCGAAACACCAGAGGATGGTGAAGGAAGCGATTCAGAGGGCGAGATTCATGGCGCTGCTTCCTTACACAAAAGAGTGATAGAGTCAGTCAGGGAGGCGAATAGCCTCCCTTTTTTAAAAGGAGGTTTCTTATGAAGGTGATTCTTCTGAAAGACGTAAACAACGTTGGAAAAGCCGGTGAAGTGAAGAACGTATCTGATGGTTACGGTAGAAACTTCCTTATTCCAAAGGGGTTTGCAGTTGAAGCCAATCAGAAAGAGATGGCAAAGCTCAAGCACATTCAGAAACAGCAGGAAGAAAAGGAAGAAAGAATAAAGAAGGCCAGTGAAGATCTGTTGCACGAGCTCCAGAAACACCACTTCGTGATAAAGGCTAAGTCCGGATCTAGCGGCAAGCTATTTGGAGCAGTCACCTCCGGAGATATTTCCAGCCACATCAAGAGTTTGCTTGGTCTTGTGGTCGATAAGAAGAACATAGAGCTAGAGGAACATATCAAACAGACTGGTGAATACAAGATAGATGTTAAGCTTCCGGGAAATGTTAAAGGAAAGATTGCATTGAAAGTGGAAGGGCTGGAGGAAGACTGATTTGGAGTTTCAGATTTTCTCGAAGGCTCTCTACTCAACATGGATTCTATATCGACCCGAAAGGATACTCTTCGATGTGGGAGAGGGTATATCCACTGTTCTTGGCAACAGCGTCTATGCGATAAAAGATATCTTCCTTACCCACGGTCATGTCGATCACATTTCCGGACTCTGGGGCCTGATAAATACCCGAAACACGGCAATGGGCGACCGGAACAAGCCTTTGAGAATTAGTTTCCCCTCGGGCAATCGAGCTATCGAAGCTTACCTCGATTTTATCATTGGAATGAATCCTCGATTAAGATATAACATGATAGTCAACCCGATAAACGTCGGAGATGAAGTGTATCTTAGAACTGCAGGCAGCTTCAGGAGACATGTTACTCCCTTCAGAGTGAAACATACAATCGGCGAGATCAGCTACGGTTACCATATCTATGAAGAGAGAAAGAAGCTAAAAGAGGAATACGCCGGTCTCTCATCAAAGGAGATTGCCGGTGTAGTCAGTGAGAAAGGTAGAGAAGAGATTACTGACACTTATCTTAAGAAGATCGTGACCATCAGTGGAGACACATTCGCACTTCCTCCCGAGGTTATTGCCGATTCGGAGACGTTGCTCCATGAGTGCACTTTTCTGGTCGGGAAGGATAGAAGGAATCAGAATCATTCCAGCATTGAGGAAGTAATCGACAGTGTGAGAAATAGCAAGGGTATAAAGAGATTGATATTGTATCATATATCGGGACGGTACACATCCAAGATGAAAAAATGGCATAATATAATTAAGAAGGAACTTGACGGTTCCGAACTTGAGGTGTTTCTTGTTCACCCGGAACATGTTTTTGAACTGTAAGGTTGTTCTGAGTACTCCGGGAGGAGGTAAAGAATGGGCTACATAGGCTGGATGATTTTCGGCGTTGTCTTACTCGTGGCAGAGATAATTACTCCTACGTTCTTCTTTCTGTGGTTTTCTATTGGTTCCTTTCTCGCAGGTCTGGCATCAATGTTTTCTTTCGGTTTCGGCTGGCAGGTACTTGTCTTTGCAGTAAGCAGCTCTTTGTTGGTGCTTCTAACAAGACCGATTGCCAGAAGGCTTTCAAAAGGTGATTCGCCGAGGAAGATGTACATAGACGGAATGGTGGGCTCTTTGGGACGTGTGATGGTCGAGATTAACCCGGTGCTGGAAAAAGGCAGGGTCAGGATAGAAGGAGAAGACTGGAGAGCCAACTCGATTAACGGTGAAGTAATACCGGTGGATACCGTGGTGAAAGTGGTGAGACTGGAAGGTACTCTGGTCTATGTCGAGAGAGTAAACGATAACACTCAGTGAATGATAGAAAGGGGGATCAGAAATGGTTTTTTGGTTGATACTTGCAGCAGTAATATTCATCATTGCAGCTTCAGGAATAAAGATTATCCGTCCGTTCGAGAAGGGACTGGTAGAGAGACTCGGAAAGTACAGAAGAGATGCAGAACCGGGTCTTCAGTTCATAATTCCGTTTATTGAAAGGATGGTAAAGGTCGATCTCAGAGAGACAGTTATCGACGTGCCACCTCAAGAGGTCATAACAAAGGATAACGTTGTCGTCACCGTTGACGCTATCATATACTTCCAGATAACCGATGCATTCAGGGTCGTATACAACGTCGCTAATTTCGAGATCGCAGCCATAAAGCTGGCTCAGACAAACCTAAGGAACGTTATCGGTGAGATGGAGCTGGACCAGACACTTACCTCAAGAGAGCGAATAAACGTTACTCTGAGAGAGGTACTTGACGAAGCCACGGACAAGTGGGGAGTCAAGGTCACTAGAGTTGAGATCAAGAAGATCGATCCACCTCAGGACATAATGGATGCCATGTCCAAGCAGATGAAGGCTGAGAGAACCAAGAGAGCCGTCATTCTGGAGGCCGAAGGTTATAAGCAGTCGGAGATAACGAAAGCCGAAGGCGATAAGATGTCCGCGATACTTCAGGCCGAAGGTCAGAGCGAATCAATAAAGAGAGTCGCAGAAGCCAACAAGTTCAAGCTGATAGCAGAGGCCGAGGGTCAGGCTAACGCTATAGTTAACGTCTTCAAGGCCATTCATGAGGGTGATCCGACGAAAGACGTTATTGCTATCAGATACCTGGAGTCCCTTAAGCAGATTGCAGATGGTAAGGCAAACAAGGTCTTCTTGCCTTATGAGAGCAGTGCAATGCTTAGCTCGATAGGTGCAATGGCGGAGATCTTCAGAGAAGGGAAAGACAGTTCAGACGGCAATGAGAAGGTAAGCAAGAAGTGATCTGATTGTTAGTCAGTGATATTGTTCACATTTTTCTGAGTTTCTTAATTATTACTGTGTTGGCCACCGTCCTTTCGGTGGCCTCAGTTTTTGCCTTTCAGCGTCAAATAAGAAAACCGACTTTCTTTCTTCTGTTTATGAACATTGCCTTTGCAAATGGATTCATCTTTCTAAGTACTATGCTATTCACGGATAATTACAGACTTCACAATCTAGTCCTCTTCCTGATCGCCTATCTCTATGTATATGGATCGTTAGGCAGACACATGTCGAGATACGATGACACATTTCGTATGTTGTTTCTTTCCATGGGGTATACGCGTCAGGAGTTCTTCAAGAAATACCTCATCGTACAGGGAAAATGGAAGTTGGCCGACTGCATCCTTACCTTTTCTGCGATCGCAACTGTCATAAGGTTCTTATCTGACCACCTAAAGTATTTCTATCCCGACGAATGGCTGCAGATAATGCTTCTATTCACAGTCATCTGCCTGACCGTTGGCGTAAGCAGATGGTTTGGCGACAGTTCTGTAAACAAGCTGTCAAAGGAAGAGTAACATACAGATGATATCATACCCCTATAGGGTATGCATAATACGGAATTCCAAGGAGGTATAGTTATGGCAAAGTTATTTCCGGACAATACAATAAAACAGGTTAAAGAGGTCTTTGGCAGCATGGAAGGTCCTGTAAAGGCACTTCTCTTCAAGAGTGACAAGAACTGCGATTACTGTTCCACTGCCGAACAGATGTTGAAAGAACTCTCGGAAATTGAAGGAAAGATAACCTTCGAAGTTCATAATCTTGAATCGGAAATGGCCGATAAGTATCGCATTGATCTAGCTCCTAGTATAGTTCTGCTCAATCCGGACGGAGATGACAAGGGAGTAAGGTTCCTCGGCATACCGGCCGGTCATGAGTTCGGCACGCTTTTGCAGGACATTGTCTCTTTTTCTAAGGGAGCACTTCCAGAGCTTTCTGAGGACTCGATCAAGAAGATTGAAGCGATAAGTTCGCCTGTAGACATAAAGGTCTTTGTGACCACTACTTGCCCGTACTGTCCCAGGGCCGTTATCACGGCTCACAATATTGCTATGGCAAACAAGAATATTACTGCATACATGGTTGAAGCGAATGAGTTCACGGAACTGTCAAAGAAGTACGGTGTCTCTTCTGTACCACAGATTGTGATTAACGACAAGGTGACTTTCGTTGGAGCTTATCCGGAAGGTCAGTACGTAGATCAGGTATTGAAGGCCGTATAAGGAGGAGCAGAATGTCATTCTTCGAACTTGGCAGCGCAAAGAAATCCGTTTTGAGAGACTCTTATGATGTAGTTATTATTGGAGGAGGTCCTAGCGGAATCACTGCGGGAATTTATGCCGTTCAGGCAGGACTGAGTCCTTTGATCATCGAGAAGGCGCTGGATGGCGGGCAGATGAACAATACCCGGGCAGTTGAGAACTGGACGGGTTTCACCAGTATCAGCGGAATGGAACTGAGTGAGAAGATGGCTGAACACGCGAGAGCTTTTGACGTGCCTTTCACATATAGTGAGGTTGTCGATCTAGAAATTGATGAAGAGGAGAAAGCGGTTGTCCTTGACAATGGAAAGAAGATAATGTCGAAGGTCATTATACTCGCCACAGGATCGAATCCGAGAAAGCTCGGCGTGAAAGGCGAAGAAGAATTCAAGGGAAGAGGAATAAGCTATTGCGCAACTTGTGACGGACACTTCTTTTCCGATAAACACATCGCTGTAATTGGCGGAGGGAACAGTGCTCTCGATGAATCGCTTTATCTGAGCAAAATGGTTAGCAAGATAACAGTGATTCAGAATCTCCCGAAGCTAACTGCCGACAAACTTCTGCAGAAAAAGCTGAACGACACAGGTAAGGTTGAGTATGTTTTCAGTTCAGTAGTAGATTCAGTTGAAGGCGATTCTCAGCTGAGAAGGTTGAACATCAGGAGTGTCGACACTGGCGAAATAACTCCGCTTGAGGTGGATGGAGTATTTGTTTTCATTGGGCTAATTCCGAACTCTCAGTTCTTGAAAGGAAAGGTGGAGCTCAACGAGTTCGGTTATGTCAAGACAAACGATTTCATGGAGACAAACAAGAAGGCCGTCTACGCAATTGGTGATGTAAGAGAAAAAGAGGTTAGACAGATAGTTACGGCAGCGGCCGATGGATCAATAGCGATTTACCACGCGGCAAGAAACTATTTCTACGATTGACTAGACTCCATAGTATAGAAAAAGAGCGCAGGACGCTCTTTTTCTATTTTATTCTTGCCTCGGGAACTGGAAGAATCTCGATTGTCCCCTTCTCCATGTCTATTTCCACCCACTGACCTACGGGAAGTACAACCTTTGGGAAGTCCCCGTGGTAACTTGGCAAACCGATCCAGACAGGAATCTCTTTGTCCAGAAAATAGTCGTGTATCACCCTCTTTATGTCGTCTAGATCGCCGTTCTTGATCTCCGTGAATCCCGCAAAAACAACACCTCTGAGTGACGAAAAGTCATCTAGATGTGCAATATTCCAAATCATTCTCTCAAGTGATTCTTTTGTCTCGCTTACATCCTCAAGCACCAGGATAGCGTCCTTCAGCGAGCCCAGATATTCAGTCCCCTGAAGGGTCTGAAACAAAGAAAGATTTGCCGGTATAAGCCTTCCGGCCATCTTGCCTTCAATTACTGGAATGGACTGGTAATTGAAACGAATAGTCCTCTCTCCGTTGAATATCGCTGCGATGTTTTGGACTGACTGGGTGTCCGATCCAAGCTCGACCGCAACCATAGGTCCGTGGAACGTCGTTAGACCTGTCTTGAAATAGATCGAAAGAAGCAGTGCGGTGATATCGCTGTAGCCAACCAGGGGCTTCGGGTTTGAAGCGATCAAGCCCCAATCGAGCCAGTCCAGAAGGTTATACGAGCCATAACCTCCTCTGGCAGTGATAATCGCATCATATTCTGGATTTGCGAAGGCTTCGTTCAGCTCATTAGCCTTTTCTCTAGACGAAAGCGATACCTGGCAGCTTCTTCCAACTACAACACGGTATCCAACACTTCTCAAAGCGTTAACGCCGCTCTCAAGCTTTGCTCTTTCGGGAAAGCTTGCAGGAGCGGTGACGAAAATCGTTTTGATCTCTCTCGAAATCAATACAGGCGAAGTCAAAAGAATACCAGTACATACCATGATTGTCAACCATACCCTTCTCATGAAATCCTCCAGCTTGATGTGTCTACTATAGTTTGCCATTCATGAGCTCCAAAATCAACATGCAAGAGGCAACTCCCGAAAAAAAAACATGCCGTTGACGAATGAGATCGAGATAAGACGAGAAAGTGCGTCGCCGAGCCGTTCGCTGCGCTCACGAAAAGACGAGAAGCGAAAATAGGGACTGACGAGCTCCTGACGTCTGTACTGTTTTTCGCGTCCTCTCGCCCTCTCTTTCTCTCTCTCTTCCTCCTCTTCCTCTCTCCTCTTCCCGCTCTTCCAACCTCTTCCCTCTGGCCTCTTACGTCTTTTTTTGCGAGAGATCACGGAAGAAACCCTCATTGCAGGAAAGTGCTATACAATTGCCGAAAGGTCTGTCAAGAACTCGGTTACATCGTCTGATTTCGACTCGAAGAATTCTTTCGGACAAGAATCGGCAGTTATCTCGCCGTCCTTCAAAAAGATTACGCGATTTGCTATATGCTTTGCAAATTCGGTCTCATGGGTGACGATTATCATCGTCCTCCCTTCTGAGGAGAGCCTTCTGATTACTCTCATTACTTCGCCTACAAGAGACGGGTCTAGGGCCGATGTGGGTTCATCTAGGAGAACAATGTCGGGATTCATGACGAGCGCTCTGGCTATCCCCACTCGCTGTTGCTGTCCACCGGAAAGCTGAGAAGGGTAACTTGTAAGTTTTTCGCCAAGATTCACCTGCCTGAGTTGAATTTCGGCGGCCTTTCTTGCATCTGCCCACTTCATACCGTTGACCTTCACGAGAGGCAGAGCAACGTTATCGACAATCCTCAAATGACTAATCAGATTGAACCTCTGAAATACGAATCCAACCTTTGATCTGAAAGATCTAATTGATTGTCTCGTTCTCTCTACCTGTCTCCCCTTAAAGAAGACCTCGCCTTCATCGGGGGTTATTAGGTTGTTAATGCATCGGAGTAGGGTCGTCTTTCCCGCACCAGAAGAACCCAGGACAGCTATCACATCGCCTTCTTTGACGTCGAACGAGACGTTTTTCAAGACAGACAGCCCATCGAATGATTTTGAGAGGTTCGAGAGCTTCAAAATTACGTTTCTTTCTGTCATGGAATGGCAAGCCTCCTTTCAAGTATCCTTCCTACCAGAGAGATCAGCGATGTCATAAACAGGTAACAGGCGGCAAGTAAGATATACGCTTCAAACACTGCCAAAGTCTGTGTTCCCACCTGTCTGGCGCGCATCGTGAGATCGCCAAGGGCTATGACCGACACCAACGAGCTGTCCTTGATGAGCGTTACGAGTTGTCCGATTAGAGGGGGAATTGAGATTCTAAAGGCTTGTGGAAAGACTATAGAGAACATTATCTGACTTCTGTAGAGTCCCATGGCCTCTCCGGCTTCCTTCTCTCCAGAAGGAACTGCGGCTATCCCCGCTCTAAAGATCTCGCCTACGTATGCTCCCTCAAATAAAGAAAGAGAGACAACTCCCGCCCAGAATCTATCGATGTTAACTGCAGAACCGAAGCCGTAGTAGACTAGAAGAATGACCACCAGTAACGGCATGTTTCTAAAGAACCAAACATAGAGAGTCCCCGCGTCACGCAGCAGATTGACTTTTGAATCTCGTGCAAGTGCTACCACAATTCCCACGATTACTGCAAGAGCAAGAGCGATGACGCTTAGCTGGAGAGTAGTGACGATCCCTTCGATGAAGAGTTTGTAATACCTGGCAAGCGATCTCCAGTTAAAAGGATACACAGCTGAGACTGATGAATAGGAGAACCAGAGCATTCCTGCGACTATTACTCCCAGAATGATTTTCGACATCGCTCTTGTCATAATTCTTTCCTTAGAACTCCGGCTGGTATTCCACGAACCAGTAGTTTTCAAGCTCTTCCAGTGTTCCAGTTGTCTTTACCCACTGAATAAAGGTGTTCAACCACTGAAGTGTTTCAAAGTCTCCGTTTGCAATTGCTACGCCAAAGTCCTCTCTTGTCAGTAGTTCTTCCGTCACATCGAGCTGATCGTATTTCTTTGCCATAAATCTTGCATAAATGGAGTCAAAGATCATTGCGTCGGCCCTTCCGGAAGCGACCTGGAAGGCAGCTTCGTCGATCGTCTCAAACATGAAGATCTGGGCATTGGAGAGGAGTCTGGTTGCTGCTTCTGCGCCCGTCGAACCAAGTTGTACAGCGATCTTGACATCGGGATTGTCCAGGTCTTCCTCGGTGGGTGGAACCGTGTACCTGTTTGTGTTGTAGAGAATTATCTGACCCACTGTCAGATAGGGATCAGAGAAGTTCACTCTCAGAGCCCTTTCCGGAGTTATAGTCATTGCAGACCAGATTATGTCGAATTTGTTTGACATCAGAGCAGGGATTATTCCATCCCAGTTCACAACTACGAATTCCAGTTTCACGCCAAGGATTTCGGCCATCCTCTCGAGGATCTCCACTTCCAAACCGATTCGTTCGCCATCGGGATTGGTTCCATAAAGGGGCATATAACCTGCGTCCTGCCCAACTCTCAGAACACCTCTTTGCCTAACGTCGTCGATCAGACTTCCAAATGCCATTGTCATACAGATCAAAACCGCAAGTACCAGGAACTTCTTCATTCCACACCTCCAATAAAAAAAGACCGGGCCATAAGCCCGGTCTGTTGATTTCCTTAAGAGAGCACGACTAGAAGGTGCCGCCTCCCTCAACCGGGCGCCACAGTCTGTGATGATGAAGCTTGTTTGTCATAAAGAATGAATTCGAACTAACTCTCACACAGATCACCTTCGTAGTGTTTTGATAATTGATAGTATCAACATCTTGTACAGAATGTCAAGTTACGATTTCTGCAAATCTGTTAAGGAATGAACAGCGCCTCTACAGGATTCTCTTTATTTCGCCTATGATTCTCTCTGTCTTCTCTGGATTAATGACGATATCAACAGATCTGGCATCTATCTTGTAGACCGGAGAAAGGTCGTATTCTTCAATCCATTGCGAGTACAACCTGTCGAGCTGCTCCCAGTAAGCTATTGGAACTGCAGTCTCCATCTGTCTTCCTCTCCGCCTTATCCTGGCAAGAATCGTATCGACGTCCGCATCGATATAGACCAGCAAGTCAGGCTTCTTCAAGTACTTTATCATTGAATCGAACATTGTCACATAAGCTGCGAATTCCCTTTGAGACATCTTCCCGGTCTCAAAAAGGTTGCGAGCAAAAATCTCTCTGTCTTCATATATCGAACGATCGAAGACGGTGTTGTCTTTCTCTTCAGCCTGTTTCAGAGAACAGTACCTGTGAAATAGAAAGTATGTTTGGAGATGATATGACCATCTCTTTTGATCGTAATAGAAATCCTCGAGGAAGGGATTGTCGGAAACGGATTCGTAGTGAATACTGAATCCAAGACCTTCTGCAATAGCGCTCGCTATAGTAGACTTACCCGCGCCAACATTCCCGGCCAAAACAATAATCTTGCCCAAGACAACACTCCTCCGCGATGAATGAATATGTCTAAGAAATTCTATCATCAATACACTTGATCGGCTACAAATTGAGATCCATTAGACCTTTCTTTTGCTTTAGTCCTCAGAGCTATTATATTTCTATACAGTGGTCCTAATGCTGATAACGGTCGGGTAATGTTGTATAATTGGTATGTACTTAGGTCGAGTTCGCGCGTTGCAAAGGAGGGATAGAAGTGAAGAAACTGTTGTTATTAGCTGTTGTTCTTGGTCTGGCTATCGCCGTTTTTTCCGAACCACTAATCGTTTGGCCCGATAAGGCTCATGGTAAGCCACTGGTAGCGGGTCTGCACTTTCCCGTCTATGGAGAGGCAAAGCTAGACGTTTTTGGAAACATAACGGGATGGACGGGTCCTAACCTGGGCTTGGGCTGGACATGGAAGACCTATTTTAGTCCACTCGAGCTTCAGAAGATTAATCTCTACTATGAATTTGGAACGAATGTTGTTATCTTCCCATACGTTGGAGTCGGCTTTGATTACGCACTGGTGCTTCAGAACAACCAGACACTTCTGGTCGGAGCAGGTGTTTCTGCTTCACCATTAACCGTTCTGGGCTTTTTCTTCGAGTCACCTTCAGCGATTCTATCGTCTGTCTTGAGTTCGGTGAGACTGAATGTCGCGGTAGTTTTTTGATTGACAGATATGTATAATTGACCCCGAAAGGGGTCTATTTTTTTGAGCGAACATGAGAAGAACGAAGAATCTGAAGAGCTTCAAGTAGAGAATCAACAAGACAGCGAGATCAAAGCCGTGTTGCAGAAATACACGATAGTCGCTGTGATAGTCCTGGCAGTGGTTATTATGCTGCTCTCTTCAAGAGGCCTGGTCGAAGAATTCGACCCCGAGATGGTTTATCCCGCTATAGAAGAGACCGCTATTTTGTTCGTCAACCAACACGTGCTTTCAGGAGAGGTGAAAGTTGACCACTTGGAGTTAGTAGCCGTTGAATACGCGGAAGTTGATTGGGGAGAGTACTCTTACGAGGCACAGATTGAGTTTTCCAGTTCCGGTTCAACTGAAAGTATTTTCACGTCATGGTATTACAGGATCAGGGATGACAATATCGACCTCGCCCGGTACTCATTCGATGGACTGGAGTGGTTTGAACCCTAACTGTTATCATCCTTGCTGTATGCTAAAAATTGCTTCTGGAGAATGAACATACGTTGACTTAATGAGGCCATTAAGTGTAAAATCAGTAAGTAGGATAGGTTCGATATCACTTAAAAGGGGGTAATTTGATGAAAAAAGTCCTTATTCTTGTGGCAGTTCTTCTGGTTGCATCTGTTTTTGTGGCCGCTCCGAAGAACTTCATTCTCGGCCAGGGCCTGTATGGAGATGTAGTGTATGATCTAGCAGGAAACATCACCGGCTACGAGGGAATGGATTTCTATCTATTCCAGTCAAGCACTTACTACGAAAAGCCGATGACACCAAATGAGCTAAACGCTTATACTTTCGATGGGAAGTTCCTATTCTTCATCCCTGTGTTCGGCAGAGGATGGGAATTCATTCTGAGGCCGGTTGATAATATAATTCTCAGTGCAGGACTTAGTTTGCTATACAACTTCCTCCCCGGGCCATATCTATACTTGACCATACTTCTCTGAGCCTTTCAGAGATGAGAAAAGACGGTGTGTATGCACCGTCTTTTTCTTTGATTTGTGCTTATATGTGCTGCAGACTATTCTCATTGTAGGCCGGCTGGTTTCCTGGAAAAAGTCTCCATCAAGCAACCAGTTTAGGTTCTAATCTATTTACTGCAACTGCTTAATACAAGTCAGAGGAGCGCAAGAATACCTGTTCATAACGATGAATTTTCTTAACTAGTATAGAATTGAATCAGACTAGCATTTCCACTATGGACAGATTCTTTTTCGGTGCTATTGAGGAGGATTGTTTTGAGAGAACTTAGAGAAGATGTGAAGTACATAATCGAGAAATCGATCGAAGCCGTTCAACCTGAGAGCTCGGTAAAAAAGGCGATCGAAAAGGCGGGGCTAACCGGTCCGGTATTTCTTCTTGCGATTGGAAAGGCAGCATGGAGAATGGCCAAGGCAGCAAAGGAGAAGCTCGGCGATGAAATCGAACGCGGTGTAGTCATTACTAGATATGGCTACAGTCAAGGAGAAATCGAAGGCATAGAGATATTTGAAGCGGGGCACCCGATTCTAGATAGGAAGACAGTCGAAGCTACCGATCATGCGCTGAAGTTAATTGAATCCGGCAAGCCCGATAAAATCCTCTTTCTTATATCGGGGGGAGGATCGGCACTGTTCGAAAAGCCTGCCGATGGCGTTGCTTTCGAAGATCTTGTGGAGGTTAACAACAAGCTTTTCCGCTCCGGTGCCAGTATCGTCGAGATCAACACAGTAAGAAAACGACTTTCTTCAGTGAAGGGCGGCCGTTTTGCAAGGCTCGTCGCTCCGTCACAGATATATACACTTGTTCTTTCAGACGTTCTTGGCGATCGCTTGGATTCGATAGCGTCCGGGCCGACCTATCCTGACAGCAGTACAAGCGAAGAAGCACTTGCCGTGATCGAGAAGTATGCGCTCAATCTCAGGCCCGAAGTTGTTGAAGCACTGAAGAAGGAGACCCCTGATAGACTTCACAACGTTCAGACCGAGATAATCGGAAGCATCACAAGAGCCTGCGAATCGGCAGCGACATTTGCTAGAGAGCTGGGCTACAACTCTTCAATAGTCACCACCTCACTAGATTGCGAAGCGAGAGATGCCGGAGTCTTCTTGGCCGCAATCGCAAGAGAAGAGCGCTTCAACAGACCTACAAAGAGACCTGCGGCGTTGATACTAGGTGGCGAAACGGTAGTGCATGTTCGGGGAGAAGGTCTCGGAGGCCGTTGTCAGGAGATGACTCTCGCCTTTGCAATCGCAGCAGATGGAATGCAGAACGTAACACTCGCATGTGTAGGTACAGACGGCATTGATGGTCCTACCGATGCGGCTGGAGCAATTGTCGATGGAAACTCTATGAGCAGAATGATCGATGCCGGAATAGATCCGCAACTGTTCCTTCTCGATAACGACTCCTACCACGCTCTGGACAAATCAGGGGATCTATTCAAGACGGGCCCGACGGGCACGAATGTCAACGACCTAATAGTGCTGCTGTGCGAATAGTGTCGATAGATGTAATAATACAAAGAGGGAATTGACCGTTCATCCAATTCCCTCATTTCATAGTATTCTATTTGATTGTCCATCCTACCATTCCCCTTACATAATATCTCTGCAAGAGGACGTAAATGAGAACGGGAACTGTCATGACGAGCAAAGACGCGGCCGAAAGCAGTCCCCAGTCAACATGGTAAACACCTCGCATCAGCGGGATTCGTTGAGTCGCGAGCAGCTTTTCCGGTGAGTAGATAAGGATGAGCGCAAGAAAGAAATCACTCCACACCCAGGTGAACTGCAGAGCAGATGCAGAAGCAATAGCGGGGAATGCGTTAGGGAGAACCACGCGGAAAAATATGCCGAAGTCGCCGGCTCCATCGATTCTTGCGGCCTCTTCCATGTCTGCAGGAAGAGTCTTGAAGTAGTTGCGCATGAAAAAAGTTATCCACGGAATTCCCCACGCAGTATGAAGCAATATGAGTCCAAAGAAGGTGTCCACCAACCCAAGGTTGCTCATGATTCTGAAAATGGGTATGGCTATCATCTGCTGAGGAAGAGCAAGCGTTAGCACCACTGTCAATATGAAGGTCTTTCTCAATGGGAATCCGTACCTCGAGATTCCGTAGCCGGCCAGTGTCGCAAGAAGCAGAGGAGCAATAGTAGCTGGAATCGCTATCATTAGCGAATTTATCATTCCCTTGTATAGAGCCGCTGTCCGGTGATTCAACGCTCCGGAGAAGTTCGAGAGAGTCGCATTGAAGGGCTCGAGCTTCCACCATCCATCGATTACCTCGCTGAAAGGCCTCAAGGCCGTCATAACAACACCCATAAGAGGCAGTATCCAGATTAGAGCAACTATCCAGGCTACAACAGTCTTCACAAGAGTCTCTCGTCTCGTTCTCTTCATTCTGCCTCATCCCCCGCCGACTTCATCATTGGTATCGCCGCTAGAAGAGTCGAACCTGCGATTAGCACTGCAACAACAGCTGACTTTCCAAAATCCCACTCTCTGAAGCCGTAGAGATACATCTGGAGCGCCAAGACGTTAGATGAGCCGCCTGGCCCACCCATCGTTGCAATGTAGACAATATCGAAGACCTTCAGCTCCCATAGAAGCGTCATTGTAAGTACTACAACAGTTATAGGTTTCAGCAGGGGGATAGTGATCTTGAAAAGCATCTTCGCCTTCGAAGCTCCATCTATCTGTGCTGCCTCATAGTATGTGCTTGGGATTGTCTCGAGTCCTGCAGAATAGAGAATCATGGAGAAACCTGTCCATAGCCACACCGAACCGAAGATCAGTGCAAACAAGGCCGTCTCTGGATATGCTGTCCAGGTTTTCGTTTCTAATCCAAGTATCTGAAGAACAAGGTTCACAACGCCCACGTTCTCTTCGAACATGAATCTTATCATTATTCCCCCAACGATCATAGGCATTACCATTCCGAGGAAGATCACGGACTTGACAATCCCTCCACCCTTCACACCTCTCAGAAGAACGGCAAGAAAAAGACCGACGATGGTCGTCAGCGGTAAATGAATGGCTATCCAGAGGATATTGTGGATCAACGAACCATAGGGAAAGCCTCTACTGAATCCTCGCGTATCCAGAATGTCCCTGCTGGAGAAAACCTCAATGTAGTTCGAAAGTGAGATCTTTCCGTCATCGTCCACGAAACTTAGAAAAACCGTATTCAGAGTTGGATACAGAACGAAAACAACCAGGAGGAACAAGGCAGGTAGAATGAAGTACAAGAAGTGTTTTAGCTTAGCCTTTCTTACAGCCAACTATCTCACCTCCGAAAAAAAAGTAGTGGGACCCTCAGGGCCCCACTACAGTTCACGAATTAATTAGGCATCTTCTCGTCAAGATCCATTAGAGCGTCATTGAGTCTTTCTGGGCGGACCCAGATGAGCTTCAGTTGATCCCAGAATGCGGTTTGCCATAGACCACCAATAGAGTCATCAAGATCGTTGAGAGTTTGAACTCCCTCAGTGAGTTTCGCGATTTCCATGTCGACGGCCGGGTAGTTATCCATAGCTACTTCGACCGTTGCTATATGGCCACCCTGTGCGACCTGAATGCTCTGCCCTTTTTCACCGGCAAGGAATTTCACGAGCTCGAGAGCTTCCGCCTTGTTTGTGGCGAATTCTGGAACGAAAGCGTAGTCGATACTGAAAACCATTCCTCGATTCCCCGGGAGGCTGAAAACAGCGAGATCATCGGCATCTTCTACCATTCCGGTTATCCATTGCCCCATGAAGTATAGGCCGTAATCTCCTTTCCACCACTGTTCCAGTATCGTTGTCCACTCAGTTGGTACACTGAAGAATCCTCTCTCGATCAGATAGACTAGCTTGCCCATGGCATTTCGAACGGCATGGCTTCTCCATGATGTATTCCCTTCGATAAGATCCTTCTGAAGTTCCGGCCCACCAAACGTTATCAAGAAGTGCTCTGTGACATCAGAAAGAGGCCATCCTACACCATTACCACTTGCAATGGCATTTTTCACTCCAGGCAACGAGTCGATTTTCTCAAGAAGTGCAACAAACTCCTCCCAGGAAGAAGGGACTTCCAAGTCGTGAGCCTCAAAGAAGGATTTTCTGTACCAGAAACCTGGTTTTACCTTTGCCGTGTAAGCTATTCCATAGACCTTTCCGTCTGCGGTTGTTACGTTGTCAAGTGCGCCCGGAATATAAGCATCTCTGTCAATTACATCGGTAAGCTCCGCTATGTTCTTCGTGTTGTTTGTTATGAAACTAGACCACATGAATATCACATCAGCGGGAGCCTTCCTTGCGGCAAACTGAGCAGGTAAGACATTTGCCAGATCCTCTGCCCTGTAAGTCTGATAAGTGTAATCAATTCCCGTTTCTGCCTTGAATGCCTCCAGGACCGGAATGAAAGCATCCATTTCGGAGCCGGACCAAGGTCCGATTACCGAGACGGTACCTGCAAATAGCGCAGTGGTAAGTACAACAAGAACTGCTACCAAAAGCTTCTTCATCAAAAATACCCCCTTTTTCAATGATCGATGTGCTTTTTAGTCAGCAATTCCCTCAAGACCGCATCCACAAAGAAAACCGGGCGCGAGCTTACATCTAAACCAGAAGGGCATACAACTCTTCGACTGTCCTTAAGAGAAGATTGTTCAACACCTATCAATATTATAGTAAGTTATACGTCTTACTGTACGTAACAGTCTTTCCAAGTTCGCCAGATATTCTTGCTACGAGGAAAGAAGCGGAATCGTATTCAATAAGATCGATCGAGACAAGACGAGAAGAATCATTTTGAGACGTTCGCTGCGCTCACGAGCAGACGAGGGAAAAGTTAGTCACTGCTGAAGTAAGACGCAATGCCGCCTTCGGCGGGACGCAAGGCGCCGAAGAGCATCGGCGGACGCAAGGCTGGCTTCGCCAGGTCGCAATGCCCGGAGAAGCATCCGGGGACGCAAGGCTGGCTTCGCCAGGAAGTGAGGCTCGCTGGCGCGAGGAAGTGATGCCCGGAGGAACGTCCGGGGAAGTGATGCGCCGAAAGATCACCGGCGGACGCAAGGCTGGCTTCGCCAGGAAGTGAGGCTCGCTGGCGCGAGGAAGTGATGCTGGAAAAATCATCCCAGGAAGTGATGCCGCTTTCAGCGGGAGGATTCAGAAGCCAGTCTTTGCTTTGCAGAGGTAAGTTCCGCTTCGTGGGCTAAGAGCCGCTGAACGCTGGAGAGAACCGCTAGACGCCAGAAGTTCGCTGTACGCTTAAGAACAAGGCCCAGCTGAACGCTCTAAAACATGGTTCGCCGTTGACCGTCCAAGAGCGAGGATCCGTTCACCGATAAGACCAATCGAGAAGGAGCATTGTCGAGAGGTTCGCTGCGCTCACGAGAAGACGAGAACTCTCTCCTCTGTCTCTTTCTCTCTCTTCAACTCGTACCTTCCCGCTCTTACTAACCAAGAACAAAGCTACTAGCTCCGGAACGAGGAACTTGGGCGCAACGCGCCGGAACCGATCTTCCGATACTATCGGAGAACGGCGAACCGATAACGGATAACCGTTCCTGCGACTTGCATCTTGGAACTTGCAACAGTTTCAAAGATCGAGATCCTGGCCTGAACATTGTCAGGATGACGTGAAGTAAGAAAAGACAGTCATCCCGTGATGCCTTTGCACGGGATCTCGCCCTGAAGATCCGCTATACGCTTAAGAAGAAGGCCCCGCTGAGCGCTGCTCAAAACAACGTTGTCCGTCAACGGTCCACCGTCCACCGGGAAGAGCGTTTCAAGAGACTTATAGAGTTTCTTGGCTTTTGCTCTACAACACGCAACTTGTCACTTGTAACTGTTTCAAAGATCGAGAATGACGACTGGCTACTCCCTCTACCCTCATTCTATACTCTCTCTACTTTCTCTCTTATGACAATACACGAGGATGACGTGAGAGGCTGTCATTCGAGAGCCTACACTTACGAGCCTGCGCTGGAATCCACTCACTTTCTCATCCCGTAGTGGTTCTGTACTGGATCTAATCTCGACTGTCTTGAGCTGCGTACGATGCGGCGTCGTACGATGTAAGAGGTTTGAGGCTTGAGGTCAGAAAGGCAAGATCTAATTGCACTTCTTACCTCTTACCTCTTGCCTCTTACGTCTTTTTCTTTTTTGCAATCTCGATCTTGCGAATTAGTGCACACCCTCCGCCACTACGTGGCCCTCCTTTCTCAAGGGAGGATTTAAGATATAGATTTTCAAGAGGCTAACACAGCACGTATTGTCAAGGGAGAAGAAGCATCACATGATTTCTCATAAACGCCGCGACTTATCGGTATGATGAATGTAGCAAGGGAGGACTTAGGATCAGGATATCAGCTTACAAACACAGCATTCGTGCAAGAGAGAAGAACCTGCATGTGAGTGACGCTAAAGAGCTGATTAAAATCTACTGATTAGTTTCCTCGGGCGGAAACCTGAGATCAAGATCATCGGGAGTTACATACAGAATTTGCGAAAACATAAGAGCTATCATATGATTGCCGATCTGCTCTCCTGCACATGAACAATGATAAGTAGCATGTAGAGAAGTCAAGTGTGGCCAAAGGTAGTTTCCTTCAACTCACCATGTCGAAGTATAACTTGTATGTGGTAGTCCGACTTACCTGCTCAATCTATCTTCAACACTGCCATCAGGCAGCACAAAATCGGTTGAATAACTAAAGATCTCATCTAGCTGAAACCGCGCACACTCTCTCCAGTTTCTCTCGCAATACATTCTTATCCATTCCCCGTCAATCTTTCCTTCCTCATAAGCTCTAACAACGGGGCACTCGTAATAGTTGCTACAACTTTCTCCTTCCACGAAAGCACCACCTTCCTTTGATCGATAAATATGTTACCACAATTGGGGAATATTGCAATGGCTATTGGTTGCACTTGACGGCTTTTATAATATTCTGTGCATCCGTTATACAATACTTAATGTAAGAAGTAATTTCGGGGGTGATCTAATGAAGAAGAAGTGGATTTTGGTGCTTGTTATGTCTCTAATCATAGTCTTCACTCTCTCCGGGTGTATCTTTCGCCGCTACTCGGTGGTCGTGAGCTGCACACCTTTGATTGAGAGGATTGAAGTCGGAAACAGAGAGAGAGAACTTCCTCATAGTTTTTCGGCCAGAAATGGACAAGTTGTCTCTGTTAAGGCTCCACTAGTTCCGGGCTACGATTTTGAGGGCTGGCTTGTCAACAATGAATTGATGGAAGCAGCACAGATCGAGATCAGTATCGAAGGCAATACGATAATCAAGGCGATCTACAGTCCGAGGCTTGTTCACGAGATTACTTATGGCGGAACCGGAGTGGAACAGGGAATGGGACTCGTTGTAGAGAGTTCGACAGAGATTGTGATTGGCGTTACTTCAAGTTCAACCCAGAGTAATCTGATACTTGGAAACAACGGAAAGAGCGATTTCTGGGTTCCTTCTCTAGAGTATCTGTCTAGCTCTTACGTCATAGAGCCTCAACTCTGTTATGGAGGAAGCGACGAGGAATTCCTTTCAGATGCAGTTAGAATTACGGGCGGTTACGTGGCTGTAGGCTGGACGGAATCAGATGATATTGAATACACTGGAAGCGGCTATCCGTATCATGGCGGTATAGACGGTTACGTAGTAATGATGAAAAACGACGGTTCGTTGAGGTGGCAGACTTACATTGGCGGTAGTGAAGACGATACAATTCATTCCGTGAACACCACTATAGGTGAGAAACTGTTTTTGACGGGTATGACCACTTCCTCTGACTCCAATTTTTCAGGAAGTGGATATCATGGAGGCAAGGATGGCTGGGTCGCGGTTATGAGCTCTTCCGGCGCGCTGATTGCCGATCTGATCAAAGCCTTTGGTGGCACTCAGGATGACGAGCTGCTTTATGGAATGCAGACCAAAGATGGCGGTTACATCGTGTGCGGATACTCGAAATCCTCTGACGGTGATCTTAAGACATTAAGCAGATCTACCGGAGAAGATCTGTGGATCATTAAGCTGGATCCGCAGCTGAATATCATCTGGCAGAAGCTTCTTGGGGGTCAGAACGATGAACGTGCAAACTCAGTGAAAGAGGTAAGCGACGGCTATGTTGTTGCCGGTTTCACCGAATCTTCCGGCGGAGTCATCAGAGACCAAAAAGGCGGCAGAGATCTATGGGTACTGAAGTTCTCGTTCGATGGTGAGCTTGAATGGAGCAGAACTTACGGAGGCAGCGATGATGATGAAGGATTCGACATTATTCAGACTGCCGATGGCGGATACGCTGTCTGCGGCTATACAGATTCTTCCGACGGAGACATAATGCATGAGAATAGAGGAATGCGTGATGTTTGGATCGTGAAGCTCGGAACCGACGGCTACCTAGAGTGGGAAGCCACTTTTGGGGGATCAAAGAACGACACCGCAGCAAAGATAAGAGAAACGGAGAAGCGCGAGCTGATTGTTATTGGAACGACTTCCTCTTCCGATCGAGATATCAAGCGCCAGATCCAGGGTCCTTCAGATGCCTGGCTATTGAGACTCGGTAGATAAGAAGAATCGTCAGGTGATGGCTTGAGGGCTGACAACGTACTTGAAAGCGAGGTAGTCACTCTTCTTGAGCAAGGTGACAACTGTCCTGTATGTCGCTCCATGGAGAAGTCGGTAGACGGGTGGGTGATAGGGGCCTTTTCGAATCTTCTTCATAATGAAAGCGCTCGAAAACAATTAAGAGAGAACGGGTTATGTAGAGAACACCTAAAAAGAATAGTTGAACTGGCAAGAGAGAAATCCGATGTCGGCTCTCTTGCCGTTTCGATTATCTTTCGGGAGCTTCTTGTTGAGCAGCTCCTGTGGCTGGAGGACAGCAAGGGATCGATTTTGAAGAAAAGAAGAAAACCTGTGGATGGAAGCTGCGTACTATGTTCTGTTGCCGCCCAGAGTGAAAAGATATACCTTTCCGCTTTCTGCAAGTTTCTTGACAGAGATGAAGTTCGTAGGTCGTACGAAGAGTCGTCAGCGGTTTTCTGTCTTGGCCACTCTAAGCATCTTGTGGAGAAGGTCTCGCGACAGACGAGAGAATGGCTGATTACTGTTCAGAAAAACAAGTATGGCGAGGTTGCGAAAGAGATAGACGACTTCGTTTCGAAGCACGACTATAGAAATGAATCACCCATTGGACCGGAACGTAATGCATGGGTAAAAGCCTCTAGAATAATAGGAGAGAAGCACTCTACTGAACAATGAATCAAACCACTTTGGCAGTCAACGGTTCACAGGCCTAGGAGAAGGACCGAGAAGACCCTTTGAGTTTGAGATGAAGCTTGGCGCTAAGAGCCGTTATTGGTGATACGTGGTTGGTAGTTGGCCAAGAACAAAGAGCTAAAGTTCCTATCAAGTAAAGAATAGCAAAATCCGGTTTGTCAAAACCAACTCAGTTTGTCGGCCTGACAATTTCCTGGTAACGGTATGCCATGCTCTGGCAATATGACCTTGACCAAGAACGAAGAACAGATCCTCGCTCCCAAGAACAGATCTTTCCTCTTGGACGGTCAACGGATTACGGCTCTACCCTGCGTACAGCCTTCAGCGGTTTTTGTGACCAGCAAAAACTGAGATCGACTCCTGCTCTTTCGCTTCATCCTGGGGCGCAAGCGCCAGCATCGCTTCCGCCGGTGATCTTTCGGCGCATCACTTCCCCGGACGTTCCTACGGGCATCACTTCCTCGCGCCAGCGAGCATCACTTCCTGGCGAAGCCAGCCTTGCGTCCGCCGATGCTCTTCGGCGCCTTGCGTCTAATTTCAGCAGTGACTGACTTTTCACTCGCCTTTTCGTGAGCGAAGCGAACCTCTCGACAAAGCTCCTTCTCGATTGGTCTTATCGGTGAACGGATCCTCTTGGACAGCCAACGGATTACGGCTCTACCCTGCGTACAGCCTTCAGCGGATCTTTGTGACCAGCAAAAACTGAGATCGACTCCTGCTCTTTCGCTTCATGCTGGGGCGCAAGCGCCAGCATCGCTTCCGCCGGTGATCTTTCGGCGCATCACTTCCCCGGACGTTCCTACGGGCATCACTTCCTCGCGCCAGCGAGCGTCACTTCCTGGCGAAGCCAGCCTTGCGTCCGCCGATGTTCTTTCGACGCCTTGCGTCTAATTTCAGCAGTGACTAACTTTTCACTCGCCTTCTCGTGAGCGCAGCGACCGTCTCTATCAGCTCTTTATCGATGCTTCTTATTGGTCTCGCAAGGCAGAAACTGGTCTGTGCGAACAGACAGGCTTCAAAATCGCCTCCTGCCGAAGGCAGCCTTGCGTCCCCGGATGCTCCTCCGGGCATCACTTCCTCGCGCCAGCGAGCATCACTTCCTGGCGAAGCCAGCCTTGCGTCCGCCGATGCTCTTCGGCGCCTTGCGTCTAATTTCAGCAGTGTCTTTTGAGAGGTTCTTCATGGAGCTTTGTAATCGTGGTATGTAACATATGTTACTGATGAAATCCGTTTCAGAGGATACGATGTATTTATAAGACATGGAGGTGAAGAAGTGAGCGAGCTCTTTAACAAAGAAGAATTCCTGAAAGGATTGATAAAGAGACTGCACGAAAATCCGGATAACATCGAGAGCATAAGGGGAGATTTCATGAAAGTTGTGAGGGAATTAACCCCCTTCGAAATCGCACAGGTAGAGCAGAAGCTCGTAGAAGAGGGGATGCCGCCCGAAAGTATACAGCTTATGTGCAACGTTCATCTCGACGTATTTAAGGAGGCGTTGGACGAAGACGATATCAATGTTGAGCCCTGGCATCCTCTCCACATTCTGATAGAAGAGCATAGAGACATCCTTAACAAGTCTAAGGCGCTGCGGGATGTCGCGTCCAAGATCGGCAGAGGGAAGTATGGAGAAGAAGAGGTCAAGCGACTATCTTCGCTGATTGATTATTTTGAACTTGTTGAATCGTATTTCTCTAAAGAAGAGAATGTCCTTTTCCCGTATCTTGAAAGACACGGCCTCGTTCAACCACCTGCGATAATGTGGAAGGAACACGATGAAGTGAGAGAACTGAGGAGGAAATTAGGAAATGCAATCAGGAATCTGAAGGATGTGCAAAGCAATACAAACGAATTGGCAATAGGTATTGCAGAGATCTTTTCAAACCATATCTATAAGGAACACAAGATACTCTTCCCCTCTTCGCTCAAACTGCTTTCCGAGAAAGAGTGGGAGGAAGTCAGAACTCAGTTCGACGAGATTGGATACTTCGCTTTCGAGCCAATGCCTTTTACTCCATCGGCGGTCGAACCTGAAGAGCAGAGTGTCGAAGGCCTTGTGAACCTGGGAAGCGGTTTCTTGAAAGTCGACCAGCTCAGGATACTTCTTAACAACCTTCCATTCGACATTACTTACGTTGACGAAGACGATGTAGTTCGATATTTCAGCGAAGGAAAGGAAAGAATATTCACAAGGACGAGAGCGATAATCGGCAGAAAGGTTCAGAACTGCCATCCTCAGAAGAGTGCCCATATTGTTGAGAAGATTCTTTCTGACTTCAAGAGTGGAACAAGAGACGTTGCTCAATTCTGGCTTAACCTCGAACCTAAAATGGTTCATATAAGATACTTTGCGTTGAGAGACAACGACGGGAAGTACGCGGGTACGCTCGAGGTCACTCAGGAGATATCTGAAATCAGGGCACTTGAAGGCGAGAAGAGGATCTACGATCCTCTGGACTAGCAAAGGCGAAATTCGAAAACCAGGCGCAGATATTGTAGAATAGAGTGTACCTACAGTAATCTTCAATTTTCTTTCGGAGGTAACGCGATGATTCGCAGAGAGATTGGAAATACGGGAGAGAAAGTATCTGCCCTGGGATTCGGTTGTATGAGACTCCCAACGCTCGACGAGCAGTCTATAGATGTTGAGGAAGCTACGAGAATGCTTAGGTTCGCTGTCGACAATGGTGTTGATTATGTCGACACCGCCTGGGGATATCATAATGGCCAGAGCGAACCCTTTGTCGGACAAGCTCTTCAAAATGGCTACAGAGAGAAGGTTAATCTTGCAACCAAACTTCCGAGTTGGTTGATCAAGAGCAGGGAAGACATGGACTACTATCTCAATGAACAGTTGAAGCGTTTGAGAACTGACGTGATCGACTTCTACCTAATACATTCCCTAAACAAGAGATTCTGGAAGAATCTCACCGAACACGATATCTTCGATTTCATGGATTCCTCCCTTTCCAGCGGAAGAATCAAACATATCGGGTTCTCTTTTCACGACACTATAGATGTTTTCAAGGAGATCATCGATTCCTACGATTGGGAGTTTTGTCAGATTCAGTACAACTTCCTGGATACAGAGCATCAGGCGGGCTTTGAAGGCCTGAAATATGCGGCCGGTAAGGGGATAGGAATCGTTGTTATGGAACCTCTTCGTGGAGGGAAGCTCGCATCAAATGTACGGGAGGATATCCTTTCAATTTGGCGGTCTACAGGGATTGAGAGATCGCCTGCCGCCTGGGCGCTTAGATGGGTCTGGAATGATCCTGCCGTTGGTGTTGTGCTCAGCGGGATGTCGAACATGGATCAGGTTAAGGAGAATATCGCAACGGCCAGAGAGGCTCTTCCCGATTCCTTGTCTGCTTCAGAACTTGCTATCGTCGAAAGGGTCAGCGAAGAATACAAAAAGAGTATAAGAGTGAACTGTACCGGCTGCAATTATTGCATGCCATGCCCTAACGGTGTGGCGATTCCAAGTTGTCTGGAGTTCTTCAATGATGCATACATGTTTGACAGCATCGAGGACCACAAGAATGCCTATTTGAGATTAATCAAGGAAGAGAGTAGAGCCTCGAACTGCATCGAGTGTGGACGTTGCGAAGAGCTCTGTCCTCAGGGAATTCCGATAATCGAGAGTCTCAAGGAAGTTGCTGCGCTCTTCGAATAGAGTTTCCGTTAGAAAAGCCATCTGTTTCTTATAGAGCTGCTATTTTCCTTACGGGTGCTATATAATTGTGCCGTATTCATACATCCAATAGAGACCTCTCGGGGAGGTAGTTGTTTATGACTGGAATAGTACTTGCTGCTGGTCAGGGAAAGAGAATGAAGTCAAGACTTCCAAAAGTTATTCACAGGATCATCGATAGACCTATGATCAATTGGGTTGCCGCTTCCCTGAGAAGGGCAGGCGTAGACAGGATAGTTGTCGTAACGGGTTTTGAAGCGGATAGAGTAGAAGCTGTCCTCGATGAAGATGTTCTCTCTGTCAGGCAGATCCCTCAGCTCGGCACCGGGCATGCGGTTATGACGGCGGCCGAATACCTCGATGACGAAGAGGTCGTCGTTTTAGCTGGAGACGAACCTTTGGTGAGAGTTTCCACTCTGGAAAAGCTAATTTTGACTAGAAGAAATGGTGATTATGATGTTGTCTTTCTCACTATGAAACCTGCAGATCCCACCGGCTATGGAAGAGTCGTGAAAACCGGAGACAAGATCAGAATAGTTGAACACAGGGACGCCGATCAAGAGACGAGAAAGATAGATGAAGTGAACACGGCAATTTACGCGTTTAAGGGAAGCTTTCTCAGAGATGCAGTTAAAAGATTGTCTAATGACAATGATCAGAAGGAGTACTATCTTACCGATACGGTGGCGATGGCTGAAAGGGCAGATACTATCGTTGTAGAAGATACGGATGAAGTTCTTGGCGTAAACGACAGAATTCAGTTGGCCGAAATAACCAGAATAGCTAAGAAAAGAATAAACGAAGAACACATGAGAAACGGAGTGACGATGGTTGATCCGGAGACGTGTTATATTGGTCCGGACGTTGAAATCGGTATTGACTCGGTAATTGAGCCTATGGTCTTCATAACCGGAAAGACCCGTATCGGCGATAACTGCTTGATAGGTCCGATGACAAGAATTGAGAATGCGATCGTTGAAGACGACGTAGAGATAATTCGCTCCGAAGTAGACTCCGCAGAGATCCGTTCTGGAGCTAGAGTCGGTCCCTTTTCAAGGTTGAGGCCGGGAGCCGTTGTGATGAACAATGCTCATGTAGGTAATTACGTCGAGCTCAAGAAGACGGTTCTCGGGAAAGGGTCGAAGGCCCAGCATTTGACCTATCTAGGCGACACGAATGTAGGAGAGAATGTCAATATTGGCGCAGGTACGATCACCTGTAACTATGACGGAAAGAACAAGTATAAGACGGAGATTTGTAACGGCGCCTTCATAGGCAGCAACACATCTCTGGTCGCCCCGGTGAAGATAGGCGAACGCTCTGTAACCGCTGCCGGCTCAGCTATTACTGAAGATGTTCCACCTGACTCGCTTGCGTTCGGCAGAGCCAGACAAGTCGTGAAAGAAGGAAGATATCCAAAAAATAGAGGGCAGGAGGAGAAAAACTGATGCCGTACCAGACGAACGAGATGAAGGTTTTCGCCGGTTCTGCGAGTCTTCCGCTAGCCGAAAAAATCGCGAAACACCTTGGAGTCAGGCTTGGAGATTGCAGAACAAAGAGGTTCTCCGACGGGGAGATTAATCTGAAGATCGATGAGACGGTTAGAGGTCATGACATCTTCATTATCCAGTCAACCAGTAGTCCGGCCAACGAGAACCTTATGGAACTCCTTATTATGATCGATGCTTTTAGACGTGCTTCGGCCCATTCAATTGCCGCTGTGATTCCTTACTATGGTTACGCACGACAGGACAGAAAGGCGAGGGGCCGAGACCCGATAACAGCAAAACTTGTCGCGAATCTTCTCACAACGTCTGGGGCGGGAAGACTGATAACTATAGACTTGCATGCAGAGCAGATACAGGGTTTTTTCGATATTCCCGTGGACAATCTCTGGTCATTTCCTGCATTTCTGAAGTTCTTCAGTGAAGGTGCGTTTAATAGAGACGAAATGGCAGTGATCTCGCCTGATATCGGCGGAGTCAAACGTGCCAGCAAGTTCGCTGCGAAACTTGGCGTTCCTATGGCGATTCTCGACAAGAGAAGACCGAGGGACAATGAGGCCGAAATGGTTCACATAATCGGCGATGTCGAGGGAAAGACAGCAATAATCTTTGATGATATAATTGACACCGGTCGTTCACTGGTAGAGGCAGCCAAGATGCTAAAATCCAACGGTGCGGGCAAGATATATGCTTGTGCGACTCACGGAGTTTTCTCCGGCGATGCGAAGAACATAATTGCAGACTCGGAGATCGAGAAGGTCTTCATCACAGATACGATATTCCACGACGATCTTCCCGAAAACATATTGATGCTGTCGATTGCACCGCTTCTGGCAGAAGCGTTGACCCGAGTCAGAAAGAATCTGTCGGTGAGTATTTTGTTCAGATAGAGGAGGGAAACAAATGCACGAAATTAATCTCGTTGCTGAACCCCGCAACGGTGAAGTGAAAGCAAAGAACCTGCTTATTGAGGGCAAGATTCCTGGAGTGATTTACGGGGCAGAAATGGAGACTATTTCCATTAGCCTGGATAAGGTTGAGGTTTTGAGAATCATGAAAAGAGTAGCGGAGACATCTTCGATCGTTCTTACTCTGGATGGAAAGGAATACCATGCCTTCCTGAAGGGAGTGCAGAGAGACAAGGTTACTGACTCGGTTATTCATCTCGACTTCTTTGTTCCTTCCAGCGGTCATAAGATGGAGCTCCGTATTCCGATCAGGTTGGTAGGCACACCGATGGGAGTAGAAAAGGGAGGAATAGTTGATCATATCGTCAACGAGCTTCCGGTTTCCGTTCTTCCGAAAGATATCGTGGAAGAGATTGTCGTTGATGTGAGTTCATTAGACGTTGGTCATGTTCTAAGAGTAAAGGATCTGGACATCCCTGAGGGAATAAAGCCCTTGCTTGACGACGAAGATGCAATTATGCTGATAGCGCTTCCAAGAGTTGCAAAGGAAGTTGAAGAAGAGGAAGCAGAAGAGCTTGAGGAAGGCGTTGAGCCCGAAGTAATCAACAAGGGAAAGAAAGAAGAGGGAAAAGAGGAATAAAGAGTGTTTCTCTTTGTTGGACTGGGAAATCCTGGCCCACGTTATGCGCTCACGAGACATAACGTGGGTTTTCTATTCGTTGATCAAATGATCAAACAAGGGCTTAGAAAGACTATTCAGAAGAGACTCTACGATGCTTATCTTCTTGAGGGGCAGACGAAGGTATATGTAGCGAAACCTCTCACCTTCATGAACCTAAGCGGTGTCGCTGTAAGATTACTCATGAAGGATATCAACTTCAGCGAAGGCGACGCGTTGACTCTTGTGTATGACGATGTGTGGATTCCTCTTGGAAGAATAAGAATTAGAGAGAACGGCTCAGATGGCGGCCACAACGGCGTGAAGTCTGTCATTTCGGAAATTGGGACAAAGGAATTCCCGAGAATCAGAATCGGTGTTGGGCCGCTTCCGGAACATGGAGACATGGTCGACTATGTTCTCGGGAAATTCAGCGATGAAGAGTACGCCAAAGCCAGCAAGGCTGTAGATCTTGCGGTTTCTGCTGCGAAAGACTTGATCGCTGGCGACATACGAAAAGCAATGTCGTACTACAATGGCTTGGAAGCTACTTGACATTAGCAGACACATCATAACCCACATCATCTTTTCTTGAGTTCGATCATCTCATTCCTTAGTTCCAGAATCAGTCATCATTACCAAATTGACTCGATTTAATGCACGTCTGCGTACTTGATCTTTAGTCCCCGCTTGGGCATCGAGGAGTATGCTCTTGCGAGAATAGACACTGACCGGTTCCGTATGAACCGCTGAACGCCTTGAGGAAACGTCCTCCGTAAGCCGTCCAAGAGCGAGGATCCGTTCACCGATAAGACCAATGGAGAAAGAGCATTGTCGAGAGGTTCGCTGCGCTCACGAGAAGGCGAGAGAAAAGTTAGTAACTGCTGAAATTAGACGCAAGGCGCCGAGGAACACCGGCGGACGCAAGGCTGGCTTCGCCAGGTCGCAATGCCCGGAGAAGCATCCGGGGACGCAATGCTGCCTTCGGCAGGAGGGGAGGCCGACTTCGTCGGGAAGTGAGGCTCGCTGGCGCGAGGAAGTGATGCTGGAAAAATCATCCCAGGAAGTGATGCCGCTTTCAGCGGGAGGATTCAGAAGCCAGTGTTTGCTTTGCAGAGGTAAGTTCCGCTTCGTGGGCTAAGAGCCGCTGTATGCTGGAGAGAACCGCTGTACGCCAGAAGTTCGCTGTACGCTTAAGAACAAGGACCCGATGAACGCTCTAAAACATGGTTCGCCGTTGACCGTTCATCATGAACCCGTTCACCGATAAGACCAATGGAGAAAGAGCATTGTCGAGAGGTTCGCTGCGCTCACGAGAAGGCGAGAACTCTCTCCTCTGTCCCTTTCTCTCTCTTCAACTCGTACCTTCCCGCTCTTACTAACCAAGAACAAAGCTCCTAGCTCCGGAACGAGGAACTTGGGCGCAACGCGCCGGAACCGATCTTCCGATACTATCGGAGAACGGCGAACCGATAACGGATAACCGTTTCTTATTCAACTCGCAACTTGTCTCTTGCAACTGTTTCAAAGATCGAGATCCTGGCCTGAACATTGCCAGGATGACGTGAAGTAAGAAAAGACTGTCATCCCCTAGATCCCGCCCTGAAGATCCGCTATACGCTTAAGAACAAGGACCCGATGAGCGCTGGAAAGAACCGCTTGTAAAAAAACGCTGATCGCTGTGGAGAACCGTCCTTCGTGACTCGTCCCAGATCATGGACCCGTCCTTCGCTGAGACCCAAGCCCAGATCCTTAACAGGAGCACTTCAGGATGACGTGAAGGACTGTCATCCCGATATGAAACTGATCGGGATCTCGAATGTAAGAACCGCTGCACGCTTAAGAACGAGAACCCGCTGAGCGCTGATGAACACTACGTTTAAGGTCAACGGTCCGCCGTCCACCGAGAAGAGCTTTTCAAGAGACTTATAGAGTTTATGACTTTTGCTCTACAAGTCGCTACTTGTACTTGAATTGTTTCAAAGAACGAATAGCCTTCCCTGGAATCCACTCACTTTCTCATCCCGTAGTGGTTCTGTTCGGGATCTAATCTCGACCGTCTTGAGCTGCGTCGTCGTCTTCTTACCTCTTACCTCTTGCCTCTTACGTCTTTTTTTTGCGATCTCGATCTTGCGAATTAGTGCACACCCTCCGCCACTTCGTGGCCCTCCTCCTTCAAGGAGGAAATTATACCTAGATAATCAGGATTTAGCTACAGCGTATTTGCTCAAGGGAGAAGAAGCGTCATATGATCTCTTATTATCACCCTGATTTATCGGTAAAGATAAATGTAGCAGGGGAGGATTTAAGATCAGATTCATCAAGAGCCAAACACAGCGTATCTTTCTTGGGAGAAGGAATATCATATCACTTCTCATCAACTCGCTAACTTAAGGGCATGATGAGTTAGAACATGGTCAGATCCTCTGCTTGTTTTTCTTCAGGCTGTGCATCTCATCTCTCAATATGGCTGCGTCTTCAAACCTGAGCTCTCCAGCGGCCCTAATCATCTCCTCGTTCAGAAGAGCGACGTAATCATCGTAATCAAGAGACTCCTTTAGAGCCAGAACACCCTCCAGATAAGTTGCCCTTGCCTTTTCTTCTCTCTCTTTATTCAGATCCTCACCGGCGAACTCTTCAAAGATGTTTTTATAGAGGGGTTTCACTATGCTTTCGGGAGTGATGTTATTCTCTTTGTTGTACACAAGCTGCTTGAGTCTTCTTCTGTTTGTTTCATCTATCGCCCTCTTCATTGAACCGGTGATCGTATCGGCATAAAGAATTACCTGACCGTTCACATTCCTCGCCGCTCTTCCGATGGTCTGAATCAGAGTTGTCTCGGAACGGAGGAAGCCTTCCTTATCTGCATCCATTATCGCGACCAGGGAGACTTCGGGAAGATCGAGTCCTTCCCTCAACAGGTTGACACCTACCACGACCTCTACTGTGCCATCTCGAAGCTTTCTTAAGACCTCGACCCGCTCAATCGCGTCAAGCTCGGAGTGAAGATACTCCGCTCTTATACCGACTTCATTGAGATAGTCTGAAAGCATTTCGGCAGCCTTCTTAGTCAGAACCGTGACCAGAGCTCGTTCACTTCTCTTCTTGACGGTTCTCATCCTCTCGATAAAGTCATCTACCTGACTCTCGGTTGGATGCACAATGACTTCGGGATCTATTAGTCCCGTCGGCCTGATAACCTGATCGACGACTCTGGTAGAGTGTTCGGCCTCGAAATTACCCGGCGTCGCAGAGACAAAGATTATCTGTCCTACAGTCTTGAGGAACTCCTCGAACCTTAGAGGTCTGTTGTCGAAGGCCGCAGGTAATCTGAAGCCGTAGTCGACAAGGTTCTTCTTTCTTGAATAGTCTCCCCTGTACATTGCTCCAAGCTGGGGGACCCCGATATGCGACTCGTCTATGAATGTTATGAACTTCTCCTTATCAAAGTAGTCGAGCAGAGTGTACGGTTTCTCTCCCGGATGACGGCCGTCGAAGAAGCGGGAGTAGTTTTCTATTCCAGAGCAGTATCCAACACTTGAAAGCATCTCCATGTCGTAAGTGGTTCGCTGTCGAAGCCTTTGCGACTCTAGATACTTTCCCTCTCTTTCGAGATGTTTCACTCTCTCCTCAAGCTCTTCTTCTATGTTTCGCATCGCGCCGAGAATCTTCTCCTGAGTCGTGACGAATTCCTTGGCAGGGTAGATGGTGACCATATCCAGCTCTTCGATTGTCTTTCTGTTTATAGGATCGAATGACACGATTCTCTCAATTTCATCATCGAAGAAGTACAACCGAATTCCGTGATCCTCATAAGGAGGAAAGACTTCAAATATCTCTCCCTTCACGTGAAATACGCCCCCTGCAGAGATATCCTCCGAACGGTTATACTGAATGCCTGCGAGCTTCAGGGCAAGCTCCCTTCTGTTGACCGTCTCTCCGCGCTCCAGATGAATGTTCATACTGGCGAAATCTCTCGGATCTCCGCTTGCATAGATCGCAGAAACACTTGCGAGTACGACTGTATCGTTCCTCGTCAGGACGGATTTCAGAGCGGAAATCCTCATCCTCTCCAGTGTTTCGTTTATCTGAGCTTCCTTTTCGATATACAGATCCTTCGATGGAATGTACGATTCAGGCATGTAATAATCGTAGTAACTTATGAAGAGCTCTACTTTATTCTTCGGAAAGAAGGTCTTGAACTCTCTGTATAGCTGTGCCACAAGGGTCTTGTTAGGCGAAATCACTATGGCCGGTCTCTGAAGTGCGGTTATTACGTTCGCCATGGTGAAAGTCTTTCCCGAACCCGTTACCCCTAGAAGGGTCTGGAATCTATCTCCACTCTCAAGTCCTTCGATCAACTTCTCTATAGCCTGCGGTTGGTCTCCCTGAGGATTGTAAGAAGAATCAAGTTCGAAGAGCACCAGATCAACTCCTTTCGATGCTAACTGGTAAACAATTCTACACCATGCGAAGAACAGTTTTCAATGGCCCGCTCTTCTTCGCGTGCATCGATAGAAACAGTCTCACTTACTGGAAACTCTTTCGGGAGAGTAGAGAGGTTAGCAGGAGAAGGTTATTCGTCAAAATGAAGGCCGCGGTTCATTTGAATGATAGGTTTCGTTCGGGTTTCTCTCGATCTTGCAGAACCGCCGGAAGGTGAGCACTAACTCTCTACCCTCTTTCACGGAAGAGTGTTCGAATCTTATGCCGTTTGTTCTACTTACGCATCTCCTTTAGAGCGCCTTTGATCAACTCATGCATGTCGACGTCGGGGCTGTTTCTGAGAATCTTGACGACCGTTCTTCTGGCCTGAGACTCATCGAAACCGAGAGAGGCGAGCGCAACTATGGCCTCTTCGCCTACAGATCGCCGTACATCGGGCATCGTTTCTTCGCTTTCAACGAAAGACGAGTCTATCAAAGATGAAAGCTCCACGATCATTCGCTCTGCAGTCTTCTTCCCGATTCCCGGCAGCGAAGAAAGCTCGGCAACGTTCTTTGAAGAGATTATCTGCTTTATTCTTGAAGGAGAGGCAGACGAGAGAATTTTCATAGCCGATTTCGGACCGATCTTGCTCGCTTTGAGCAAGATGTTGAACAATTCCTCCTCTTCCCTGTCCAAGAATCCATAGAGTTCCGGGGGTCTGTCCTGCGAGTAAGAGACATACGTTAGGAAGAAGAATTCTCTGTCGCCGGAGAGTTTGGCGATTGTGTTAGGCGTGCAATTCAGCCTGAAGAAAAGCCCTCCAACCTTTACGACAACTTCAGACTCTCTAATCTCTCTTACTAGCCCTTCAATGCCTTCCAGCATATTCCTTCACTCCAGTCAATATGTTTCTCGTCTCGCTGACCAGATACAGCGACCCGCAGACAAGAATCTTCTCGGAAGTCTGCAGCACTGTCTCCAAAGCGGCTTCATGAGAATCGACAAAACTAACTTGATCACAGTACCTCCTCCAGGTATTGGCGACTTCTTCCGGATGGAGACTCCTGTGATTCGGAACTCTGCAGACCACTACCCTGTCTGTTATCGATGAAAGCGTTCTTATGTTGCTTTCGTAGTCCTTGTCGTCGAGGCTGCCGAAAAGCAGAGTGAGCTTCTCGCCGGCAAAATACCGTTCGACTGTCTTTCTCAGAATCCTCGAGGCATCGGGATTGTGCGCGCCGTCAAGAATCACTGTCTTTGAGAGCACGGAAAAGACCTCAAATCTTCCGGGCCAAATAACGTTCTTCAAAGCCTTTCTCAAGCGGTTTTCATCTACTGATTTGCCAACCCTATCGAAGGCTGTTTCAACTGTTTTTAGCGCCACTGCTGCATTTGCTACTTGATGCTCGCCGTTGAGGTTGGTGATGAGATCGTAATACACATTCGTTCCTTCATAGTCGAAAACATTGCTGTCTAGCTTGTATTCTCTGCCGTATGCGTTGAAGTCCTTCCCTATGAAGAAAGTCGGAGAACCCATGCTCTTAGCAGTTTCAGAGACAACCCTTCTGATGGCAGGTCTTGTGATTCCCGAAACCACCGGGCTGTTCACCTTGATTATTCCGCACTTCTCTACGGCTATCTTCTCTTCGGAATCGCCGAGAATACCTGTATGATCAAGTCCAATACTTGTTATCACCGAGACTAGAGAAGAGCTGATTACGTTGCTCGCATCGAACCTGCCTCCAAGACCAACTTCAAGAACGACAATATCGCAAGCCAGTTCCTTGAAATACAGGAAGCTCATCGCGGTGACCACCTCAAAGAAGCTTGGAGCATACTCTTCGCCCTTCTCATCCATCTTCTTCAGCGCAGTCTCCATCGACTCCAGGATTCTGCAGACAGCGTCCTCCGAAATGTACTCTCCATCAACCTGGATTCGTTCCCTGAACGTCGTTATGTGAGGCGAGATATTCAGCCCGGCCTTCAAACCGTGAGAAGTGAACAGGGTTCTTACTATAGAAGCTACGCTGCCTTTCCCGTTTGTACCCGTTATATGGACAATAGGGTAGGATTCCTGTGGGTTGCCAAGACGCTCCAGAAGCTCTCTAATCCGGAAGAGACCGTACTTTATCTTTCCATATGGTCTTGAGTTGTAAAGATAGTGGATGGCCTCGGAGTAAGTCTTCATTTCAGGTCTTCAATAATCTTCTCGATCCTGCGGATGTTGTCCTGACTAATGATCAGCCTTTCCTTATTCTCGTTTACTACCTCTTCAGGGGCGTTGTCGACGAAGCTCTTATTCTCGAGTTTCGACTTAGTTCTGGCAAGGTCGCTTCTTTCCTTCTCCAGCTTCCCTTCCAATCTTTCAATTTCAGCAATCGTGTCGATCTCGCCCAGCACTACATACAGAGTGTTTCCTGAATCTCCCCAGGCAGATACGCTTCCCGATGCCTTTTCGCTCCTGGCAATCAGTTCACCCGAATTCGAAAGATTTGAGACGAGTTTGAGAATCTCGGTGTCAATTCTCTCTCCGAGATAATAGACGTCTGTACGTGAAGAGGGAGGTATATTCATTTCTGCCTTCACGTTTCTGATTCCCCTTACCATTTCCATGATCTTTGAGAATTCATTTTCGGAAGAAACATCGAAATCGGATTCATCAAATTCCGGCCATTCGGAGGCGATCAAAAGACCTTTCGAATCGGGCAGTCTCTGCCAGAGTTCTTCCGTGATATACGGCATAAAGGGATGAAGCATTCTCAACGATGAGTCAAGGATTCTTACAAGTACATTCTGCGCTATCGTTCTGTCTCTTCCGCCGCCGTTCAGTCTTGGCTTTATACTCTCTATATACCAGTCACAAAACTCGTTCCAGAAGAAGGAGTAGATCGTCTTTGCCGCGCTGGGGAAGTCATAAGAGTCAATGGACTCTTCCACAGTCTTGACGGATCTTGCCAATCGGGAAAGGATCCACCTATCCTCAATTGCCAGCTTTTCTTTGCGCAGATCGATCTCTTCGAAGCCTTCCATGTTCAGCAGTGCAAATCTGGCTGCATTCCAGATCTTGTTTGCGAATTTCTTGTAAGTGTCAAAGAACTTGACGTCAAGTTTTATGTCGTGATTTTGCGCAGCTAGAATGGCCAATGTGAAGCGCATAGCGTCTGTTCCGTGTTCCTTGATGACATCCAGAGGGTCTATGCCGTTTCCGAGAGACTTCGACATCTTCCTGCCGTTCTTGTCTCTTATCAGCCTGGTTATGTAAACGTGATCGAACGGTCTGTCCCCAATGAAATGGTATCCGGCCATTATCATTCGGGCTACCCAGAAAAAGATGATATCGAAGGCCGTGACCAGTACACTTGTAGGATAGAAAGTCTCTAGATCGGGTGTCGTTTCCGGCCATCCAAGGGTAGTGAAGGGCCATAACTGCGAGGAGAACCATGTGTCAAGAACGTCTTCGTCCTGTCTCAGTTTCCTGGAGCCGCACTTCGGACAAACCGAAGGATCGTTTTCTTCGACAATGACTTCGTTACAGTCATCGCAGTACCATACAGGTACCCTGTGACCCCACCATAGCTGGCGAGAAATGCACCAATCGCGAATCTCCCGCATCCAGTTAAGATATACTTTCTTCCAAGTCTCAGGGAAGAAGACGACTTCACCATTCTCTACGGTAGCGATCGCTCTTTCCGCGAGCGGACCAACCTTGACGTACCATTGATCGGAAAGGGACGGCTCAACAACCGTGTCGCAGCGATAACACCTGCCCACCGCATGAACCATAGGCTCTACCTTGATTAGAAACCCCTGTTCCTCGAGGTCCTTGACTACTTGCTTCCTCGCTTCGTATCTATCTAGACCGCGATACTTCCCCCCGTTCTCGTTAATCTTCGCATCTTTGTCTATGACTTCGATTACCTCCAGACCATGTCTCAACCCTATCTGAAAATCGTTGGGATCATGGGCGGGCGTGACCTTCAGAGCACCTGTGCCAAAGGACGGATCGACATACCTATCCTGAATGATCGGTATCTCCCTTTCCATAAGCGGCAGTATTACAGTCTTACCCGTTAGATCGGAATACCTTTCATCGGAGGGATAGACGGCAACCGCGGTATCGGCGAGCATCGTCTCAGGTCTGGTTGTTGCAATTACTACGAACTCTTCTCCACCCTTGATCGGGTATTTTATATGGTAAAAGGCTCCCTTTTCGTCTTCATGCTCTACTTCCTCATCTGAAAGAACCGTGGAACACCTCGGGCACCAGTTAACAATGTACTTGCCTCTATAGATAAGCCCTTCCTTGTAGAGATCGACGAAGGCCTTTCTCACCGCTTCGCTTAGCCCGTCGTCCATAGTGAATCTCTCTCTTGACCAGTCCACCGAACAACCCATAGCTTCAATCTGCTCGCGAATCCGCTGCCTGTATTCCTTTGCCCAGTCCCATGTTGTTTCAAGGAACTTCTCTCGCCCCATCTCTTTGCGGTTCGTGCCCTTCTTGGCGAGATCCTTCTCAACTGCGTTTTGGGTCGCTATGCCGGCGTGGTCCTCGCCAGGGACCCATAACGCTCTGAATCCTTTCATGCGCTTGAAGCGAATTATGAAATCTTGAATTACTAGATTTAGTGCGTGGCCCATATGGAGAGGCGCAGTAATATTAGGAGGCGGGATCATTATTGTGAATGGTTCACCCGTGCCTCTCGGTTCGAAGTAACCGCCTTCTTTCCAGCGAGAATACCACTTCTTCTCAAGCTCGGAAGGACTGTACCTGGTGCTCAGTTCCTCCATTTTGACTACCTCCTCGTGGTGCCGTCGGCATTTAAATCGAATTATAGCACGAAGTAAAAGGCGGTAATGGGAGATGCCGTTAATATGTAGATCAGCTCCTCATATAGTACAATTCACTCGGTGAGAATATGGATGATGAAAACACTTCAACCTATAAGAAAATCTACTCGATGGTTCGACAAATCCCACGTGGGAAAGTCGCAACTTACGGTCAGATAGCATCTCTTGTTGGCGGTTGTTCCGCAAGGATGGTGGGGTACGCCATGGCCGGTATCTCCGATGCGACCATACCCTGGCAGAGAGTAATCAATGCACGAGGAAGAATAAGCATTAGAGACCCAAATGGCTATTCGCTTCAAAAGGCGATTCTCGAAAGAGAGGGAGTTGTCTTCGACGAAAGCGATACAATCGATCTCGAGGTCTTCGGTTGGCAACCCTAGTGTACATTGCTAAGACCCGCTTGCTAAACAACGATGATCACTGCTCAAAACAACGTTGTCCGTCAACGGTCCAGAGAGAGGCCGCTGTACGCTTAAAAGCGGTGAACCCGCTGAGCGCTGTGGAGAACCGTCCTTCGTGACTCGTCCCAGATCATGGACCCGTCCTTGGGCTTGGGTTGGGAAGAGCTTGAGGTCAGAGGCAAGAGGTCGGAAGAGCGAAGAGATATTGATCTTCTTACCTCTAGCCTCATTCCCCTTACCTCTGATCCGCCTCGTCCCTCTGACCCCCAAAGGTTGGACGCGAAGTGTCGCAACAAGGAAGCGCTTCTCAAAATGCTATAATTCCATATGAGGTGATTTAATGAAAGAACCCCGCATGATTGTCAATGAAGATGGGAAACCAGTTAGCGTGATTCTTAGTATTTCTACATATAAGAAGATTCTCGATGAGTTGGAAGAATTGGAAGAGATTCGAGCATACGACAAAGCTAAGAAGTCAACCGACAAGATTCTTCCGTTTGAAGAAGCTCTAGACAAATTCAAGCGTGAAGATGTCTGACTCATACAAACTTCTTATTCTCAGCAAAGCCGCAAGAGAGCTTCAGTCACTTCGAGAGCCGAACTATAGCAGAATCAAGCAAAGGATATTGTTGCTCGCGTCGAATCCGCGTCCAAGAGGTTCTAGTAAGTTGACCGGAAGAGAGGGATGGCGGATAAGAGCTGGTGACTATCGGATTATCTATGAGATTAGTGATCAAGATAAGTCAGTTACTATTCTGCATATCGGCCATCGTAGAAATGTATACAAGAATCTTTGAGACATATTCTTGATGTTGTAATCAGATAGAAGGAACACCATCTTCTCAAAAGTCGACTTCTGATTGCGCTCCTGAGCTTAAGAATAAAGAACCGCTCTTCCAAGAACGGGGCCGTGCTCTTCTCGGAGAACAGTGGACCGATAACGGATAACCGTTTCTTTTTCAACCTGCATCTTGTCACTTGCAACTGTTTGCGTTTTTCGCACCCAAAAAGAACGAGATCCTGGCCTGAACATTGCCAGGATGACCTGAAGCAAGAAAAGACAGTCATCCCGTGATGCCTTTGCACGGGATCTCGCCCTGAAGATCCGTTATACGCCAGAAGTTCCGCTGAACGCTTAAGAGCAAGGACCCGCTGAACGCTGACGAAGACAACGTTGTCCGTCAACGGTCCACCGTCCACCGATAAGAGAGCAGCTCTACGCTGGAAGAGCGGTCCTCCGTCAGCCGTCCAAGAACAAGTACCCGTTCACTGATAAGACCGTCGAGAAAGAGCACTGTCGAGACGTTCGCTGCGCTCACGAGAAGACGAGAAGCGGTGCCCTTCGACCCGTCAACCTGTAATGCTTTTGCACGGGATCTCGCCCTGAAGATCCGTTATACGCTTAAGAACAAGGACCCGCTGAACGCTGACGAAGACAACGTTGTCCGTCAACGGTCCGCCGTCCTCCGACCAAGAAGAGCATTTCAAGAGACTTATAGAGTTTATTGGCTCTTGTTCTTATAACTCACAACTTGCATCTTGGAACTTGCAACTGTTTCAAAGATCGAGATCCTGGCCTGAACATTGCCAGGATGACCTGAAGCAAGAAAAGACAGTCATCCCGTGATGCACCTGCACGGGATCTTGCCCTTAAGATCCGCTGAACGCTTAAAAACGGTGAACCCGCTGATCGCTGGAAGTTCCGCTGTACGCTTAAAAGCGGAGAACCCGCTGTACGCTGGCGAAGACAACGTTGTCCGTCCACGGTCCGCCGTCTACCGAGAAGAGCGTTTCAAGAGACTTAGAGAGTTTCTTAACTCTTGTTCTTATAACTCACAACTTGCATCTTGGAACTTGCAACTCTCGGTCTTGGAGAATGGAGAACCGATAACGGATAACCGTTCCTGCGACTCACAACTTGCATCTTGGAACTTGCAACTGATGCGATTCTCGGAGGACGGTGGATCGTTAATGGTTGACCGTTGTCCAAGTCGCACACAAGCAGAGAGATCAATGAATTTTCTGATGAAAGAACATGCCACTGCATAACCATCTGAGTTGCTCCATGTCTTCACCGATACCTTAATGAATCTGAAAACCTCTTCATCCAAGTTATCAGTTCATTAGGAGGGCGAACAGCCGTTCGCCCCTACAAGCGGCTCTTCGATCTTTGCCAGCGGGTCCATGCTCTACCCAGCGTCCAGCCCTCAGCGGCTCTTTTGCCCGGCGCAGCCGGAACTGGCCTCGCCGAAGGCAGCAATCCGCAGAAACTTCTATCACTCGCCAACTACATGAATCGTGAGTGTGTGGACCTTTTCGATCGTCTTTTCGCCAAATTCGCCGAAGAATCTGAAGGGAATCTCATAGTCGCCCACTTCTTGTGGAGTCCAGCGGAAGATGCAGTGATCGTGCTTGTCGAGGAGAGTGCCTGCTTCTGACTGAAGCTCGACTCCGTTCGTCGATCTCCAGATCCATGCGTGATCGGAGAAGGACCATTTGTCATATCCCACAAATCGCCACTCTGCGATCAGTGCATTTACCCTAAACTCAATCAATTCACCAACAGGAGATGTGATTTCCGGCACGGGAATGGTTCTCGAGAACTGCTCAAATGAGTTTAAGTAAAACAAGTCTTCCCATAATGGAACGATGTTTCTTCCTGCACTTTCGTAGGCCTTTTCAACTAAGCCGACGCATGAATAGATATCTCGTTTTGTGAGGGGAAGATTCAAGTAGCCAGACCAGGCGAGGCCTACAGACCACATTGCCCCATGGTAGGCCTCCTCAAATATGTATCTGGATATTTGTCTCCGTTCGAGCGGGGTTATATCTCCGGAGTATCTCATCGCCCCTGTAAAACCGGAAGACCAGTATTTAAGCCATCGCGATTCGTACGTGTCGTAGTTGAAGAGATTCACATAAGAGTGGTTTTCAATATCGTTGGGGAAGACAAAGACACCCTCCTCGACGAGATTGTATCCGTGTGTCAAAAACGGGTAGGATTCTCCAAATGTCTTTCCGTCGTTTTGACCCAGACCTTCATCTGTCATTGCCGTGGCATAGTCGACACCGAGATATACTGCCGAGTGTGAAGGGATCCAGTTTGGTCCGATATGATAGAGTAGATCGCCTTCGAGCAGGTACTTTCCGGGCAGATGTTGTGCTGTGTAGAGGGCATCTGCCTTTGATATCAACAGGCAGTACGGCAGTTTTGTGAATCGAACGAACGTGGAGAAGGAATCTATGCTGCACTGTACCTGAAACTCCTCTCCTACTGGGGCGAAGGAAGTCGCGCTCAGGAGCGGCTGCATCATCAAGATCTGATCATCGTGCAGGTCGAATTCGTCGTGAGAAAGTTCGAATACCGGCCCGGGAATTGAGCCGCTGCTTTCGTGGAAGACAACCAGGATCGTTCGTTCCGATACGCTCTGCACTTCGTATACGATGGTTTCCTTCTCACTGACTCCATTGAAGAATACTGTCACTCCTCTGGAGACGATGAAGGAGTTGTCGCCAGGATGCAGCAACAAAACCTTATGCCCAGGCTTGGTGGGAATCAGCCTGGTACATCCCACTGTGAACAAGATACACAAAGCGACTAAAAGAACCAATCTCCGAATTTGGATACTCATCATTAAGTTTACCATCTCAGAAAGGAAAGACAGATAACACCTATGGTAAATTATACAGTGTAAGACAGGAGGCATGATGAGAAGAATTCCCAGGTCAACATCGGTTGCCGTAGGCACTATAGCGATCCTTACCTTTTCTATTATCTCGAAGGGCATGGGTTTTTTCAGGGAAATGCTTGTCGCCGGTCTCTTCGGGACGTCCGCAAATCTCGATGCGGTCTTTGTTGCAATGACGCCTGCAACGACCCTTTCAGGGATAATTGCCGGAGCTTTTGCCGCCATCTTCGTGCCTGTATACCACTCTATAAGGAATGAAGACCCCGAGAGATCAAAGAGATACGCCGGAGCGGTTCTTATATCGGGTTCTCTGGTCTTTCTCTCTATGGGGATAGTCTTTCTGGTGATTCCGGACCTCGTTATAAGACTTTTCGCTCCGGGTTTTTCGGGTGAAGTCGTCGCTTATGCCGCAAGAAAGTTGAGATATCTATCAATATACCCGTTGATCGGCGGACTAGAAAGCATACTAGGCGCCGTGCTGAAGTCAAACAGGAGGTTCATCCAGTTCGGCTTCTCGCAGCTCTTTTTCAACATTATCGCGATTCCAGTGATATTCTTGACCGCTCCCTTTCTCTCGGAAGCCTCCTACATACTGGCCTGGATTCTCGGCAACACCTTCACCGTGATAGCGTATCTGGTCCAATCAAGAGACCTGTTCTCTCTGAGAATCGGAAAGGGAACGTCTATAGTAGAGACGCTATACCTGAGTTTGCCTCTGATCTTTTCGGGGAGTCTCGGAGTCATCAACAACATGGTTGACAAAGCCTTTGTTTCGCTCCTTCCGCCCGGACGTGTCGCTTCGCTGCAATATGCTCACACTCTTCTGGGCCTGATTACTTTCATGATCGCTGCCTTCCAGATGACAGCCTATACGGAGCTTTCTGAATTTGTCGTTTCCGGTGACAAGAAGAAGGTGCAGGAACGATTGAGAAAGACAGTCACAACGTCATTGAACATCTCGCTGCCTCTGGCGGCATGGATCATCATGATGGCGGAACCCCTAGTGAGGATAATCTATCAGCGCGGACAGTTCGACGCCGACTCGACGAGTCTTGTAAGCATGGCGCTTATCGGATATGGGGCTTTGATAATCCTCTCACCGATTTCGCATACGTGCACAAGTTATTTCACTGCAAGAAAGAGACTGAAGGCTATAACGATCGTATCCGTCTTTTCGATCTTTCTGAACGCGTTGTTTGACTGGCTTATGCTCAGGCCGCTTGAACATGCGGGAATAGCAGCGAGTACATCTCTCGTCGTACTCAACGCTACTATAATATATGTTTGGCTAATAGGAAGAGAGGGCGTTAAATTCATGCCGGTGAAGAGGATACTGAGGCTATTGGGCCTTTCGGCGGGTGTTTTCATTGTCGTCGCCTTTCTCAGGCTGAATACCAGTACCTTGATCTGGCTGGTTTTCGGAAACCTGCTCTTCTCCTGCCTGTTCTTTTTCAGTGCCAGGAGCGAACTTAAGGCGATATATACGAGAATGAAGATGCTTTTTAAGAGAAGGTGATCTGCAGTATTTCTCGAAATGGGTTTCGATTTTGAGATAGGGCTGCTTGCATAGCGGGAGGAAATCTCATGAGAGATATTGTGATAGTAGGAGCCGGTCCTGCCGGACTCTTCACGGCCATAAACTGCACAACAATGGGTAGAAATGTAACGGTGATTGAGAAAACGAATACCCCCGGAAAGAAGCTGCTGATTTCCGGCGGAGGTCAATGCAATCTTACTAACGTCGAGCCGACAAGGGCAATGCTAGACAGATACTTTGGCTCGGGAAGATTTCTTAAACCGGCATTGATGTCCTTTGACTCGAGCAAGCTGATGAACTTCTTTGAAGAGAGAGGACTTAAGCTGTTTGTAAGTGAGGATGGCAAGGTCTTTCCCTCAACTTACTCTGCAAGAGATGTTCTGGAAGTGTTGCTTGCCGAGTGTGAGAAGCAAGGGATCCGGATACTTTACAATTGCCGCGTCAAAGGAATAGCTCGACGAACAACGGGCGGATTTGTTGTCTCTTCTCACAAAGGAGAGATAGGTGCCGATTATCTGGTGCTTGCTACTGGAGGCAGAAGCTACGAGGGCACAGGCTCATCGGGGGATGGATACTCTATCGCCTCGGCGCTCGGTCATAGCATAGTCGAGCCAAGGCCTGCATTGACATCAGTTTCTATAAAGGATTTCGAGTTTGGTGACCTTGCCGGCGTCTCTCTGAAAGCGGTCGATGTTTCCCTGTGGAGGGATTCAAAGAAAACGACTAGCCGGACTGAGGACTTGTTGATCACTCACGAAGGGCTTTCTGGACCTGCCATTCTCCACCTTTCCAGAGAAGCCGGGCGAGGAGATGAAATTCGAGTCAACTTCAGTGGAATGACCCGCGAGGAGCTTGAAAGGAGAATCATAAAATTGACAGCTGAAGAGGGCAAGAAGCTCTTGAAGACATCGCTCCATGACCTGGGTCTTCCCGAAAGATTGCTGGATAAGATCCTGGAGATGAATGGAATAACCGAGCGATTGTGTTCCGAATTGAAGAAAGAGGAAAGAAAGAAGCTGATATCCAGTCTCTTTGAAATGAGTTTTGAGATCGAAAGCGTAGGCGGGTTTTCGCAGGCCATGGTCACAAGGGGGGGCGTTCAGTTATCCGAAGTGAACCCGAAGACAATGGAGTCAAGAATCGTTCCGAATCTCTTCTTTGCGGGAGAAATTCTCGACTTCGATGGAGAGACGGGAGGTTACAATCTCCAGGCCGCCTTCTCGACCGGTTACGTAGCGGGAACCACAATAAACAAAAGAACATCACGAGAAGACCAGTAGTTTTGAGTATTATTCTAGTTATTTTCTAAGAGGAACTATATGTTAATATGATAAGAGAACGATTGATAAGACATTTGTGATCCATTCAGAGCTCGATTCAAGATAGACGATCTCTTGGAATTGGAACCTTCGAGCAATTCTCTTTGAGCAATCTGCTGATAGTTTTTTGTAGCACGGAGGAGGTGCTCCTTGGAGGTAAAGAAACCAAAGTGGTTTGACGACTGGGTCGAGATCGACGAGAATTATCTGCAAGAAGCTGGAACCAGCTGGAAGCTCAAGGCTAATGCACCCAAGAGAGTTAGAAAGGAGTACGAGAAACTGATGGATCAGATTACGGCGAAGGGTCCGTACTCATACTCGTGGAAGCATGAACGCTAGATCGAGCTCAGTTGAAGGTGCTTCATAGAGGCATAGGCTCAAGAACGTTGTCTTGAAATGGAGGTTTGTGAGTTGAGTATAAGCACTGGAAGAGGTGATGGAGGAGAAACAAGCCTCTGGAGCGGCGAGAGAATAGAGAAAGATAGTCACCGCGTCGAAGCATACGGAACAATAGATGAACTCAGTTCCTTTCTAGGCGAAGCGAAACACCATGTCAGCGAAGAGGTTGCTGACCAAATCGTTTCGATTCAAAGATTCCTCTTTAGAGTTACCGGTCAATTGGCTTCAATAGATGTCAAATATGTTGAGCCCGTTGAAGAGAGTGATGTTCAGAAACTCACCGAAATGATTCACAAATATGAATCAGTGGTGAGACTTGATGGTTTCGTTATCCCCGGAAGCACCATTGCGTCATCCAAACTGGACATCTGCAGGACTGTGGCAAGAAGGGCCGAAAGAAGAATACTGACGCTTTCTAAAAACGAGCATGTTGACAGCGTGATTGTGAAGTACGTTAACAGGCTTTCAGATCTTCTTTTCATTCTTGCGAGATATGAGGAGTATAGGGCAGGGAAGATAGTTTACAAGCGAGACGTAGAGTAAAACGATCTACCGATAGCTGATTTTCGCTACTCCGTCCTTCATACAGGAGCCGAAGCTGTACGCTACGGAGTTCGTATCCATCCCGGGCAAGTAGAAGACAGTAATCATCTCGTCGACATCCTGCCCCGAAGACTCCCACATATCGCGAGTGATGCTTTCTAGCTCCATCTTGCTAACCACAGATTTCTTAAGCAGAATCCTCGCAGTGCGTCTTCGCCAGGCCTTTCCGAAATCCCTGACGGTCACCACCGAATATGTGCCTTCAACATTCGACGCCAATCCCTAACTCTCCCCTCTGATAGATAAATCATTATACATCATGTTACGGATAAATGCCAACTGATGCAAACACCTTTGTCAGAAATAAAGTTTATACAATACGCAAACTAAACTATCAGAGATTGTTTCGCAAAACGGAATAATAGATACATTAAATCCAGATTATAAATCTGGCGCCGATTTCTATGTAGACAAATCTCCGGAAGGGCCTTCTTAGAAATTCCTGGCGATTCAAAGAGCAAGAGAACTCTCTTCTAGAAGGTTTTTCTCTTCCGCCTGCTTCTTCAGAGCCCGGCCATCAAAAGTACTAGCCGATGTTGCTTCTTCCTATGCCCAAGACCTTGTGGCAGTAAGGACAGAAATAGACCGCAGTCTTACTCAACAAGAGTCCAGATCCCTTTTGTTTGAAGAATTTCTCAGGAAGTTCCTATTCGCAGTGGGGACACTTCGGGTTCAACTCTTCCTTTCTTACTGATCTCAATCTAAGCTCAATTTGCTCAGCTCCTTTTCTCAAGATGAACTATCTCGGTAATCAATATGTCTTCATTCAGTGAACTTTTGGTGTGGTGAACTCTAGCCGATCAGCAGTGTCAGATAACCCTTTGTTCTTATAAGAATTTCCTGAGCTAGATCCCTGAAGAGTACACCTGCCGTAATTGTTTCCGCTCTTACAAGTTCAACTAGTATCGACTCCACTTCACCACAGAGGTCTCTAACTTCCTCAATCGTTTCAAAAGTAATGTCGGCAGAGAAGATCAGTCTTCTCGAGGAGATCAGTTCAGCAATCTTTCCCATCAGTCTTCCCCAAAGAGAGAACTCCTTCAGCCATGGGCCGACCTCTCTAGACAACTCTTCTGAAAGCTTCTCTTTCAAGGTCTCTGCAGATTGAGTGATCATTTCGGCTTCATCTGAAAGAAGCTCTTGAACTTCGGCCCATCTCTTTTCACCGACTAGTCGATTCAGTGCTTGGTGAAGCTCTACGATTCTTCCGGAATGACCTCTGTGTATCGGACTGAAAAGATTGTACTCGCAGAACAGCTCCATCTCCTTCGAACATTCAGGGGCGACTTCCGAAATGGCGCTAACCCAAGCCCTTTCCACATCGTATTCATTGGAATTATTGAGGAATTCTGCAGCAGATGCAAGCGCGATTTTCGATGCAATAGGTTGATTCATCGGGTTTAAGACGATCCCTTCTGAGTGTTCAACGATGCCGGGGTCTCTTCCCTCATAGGGCCCCACATGCAGTTCGGGGACCATAGAGGCGTCGTTCACAGGGTAGTTGTCCCAGTATAATGGTTTTCTCTGGAAGGCCTCTTCGGCAAGCATGGAATCTTCAAGCGAGAGTCTCTCCGAACACACCTCGGGACCGGTCCACATAATAGATATGTCGCCATCCAGAGCTTCTCCAAGAATCTTCATGTAATCTGTTACCTTGCGCCCTTGATATTGAGTAGGACAGACAATGAACCTTGAGAGACCTTCGACTTTCGCCTTAAGGATAGAGTAGACTGTGTTTGCGAAATGAACCTGAGCTTCAGCAAGAGAACCGAATGCCTCTTCATCTTCTTCGTGTACGAGGGTTTCCGGAATATCGTCGTAGAAGATTGCGAATGATCTAACTCCTGTGCCTGCTATATCTTCCAGTTTTGCGACCAAGGTTTCGATGTCTGAATCGCTGGAATACCTCACTCCAAGACCGGGACTGATAGAAAAGACAACCGAAACACCGCATGACAGCCCCTCGGCAACCAACTCCGCAAAGTCTTTCTTGAACTCCTCGCTGTATTGCTCTCGCCACCTTCTTCTATGGAGTTCATCGTCTTTTGGAGCGTAAATGTATAAATTGTAACGATGCTCTCCTAGAAACCTCAGCATCGCCTTTCTCGCCTTCATAGACCAAGGAACACCATAGAATCCTTCTACCACGCCTCTGATCTCGAATTTTGACATGTTGAACTCCCTTCATCAAATCATTTTCAATCAGTTTATCATAATCCAAACTCTCGCGCGAATTACTTCGTTTCCCGTTTACTTGGCAAATGTTACGGTTGCTTCATGCGGAATCTAACGTTTAGTCCTATTGACTTACGATTTCCGTAATGCATCATAACTAAATCTACTCAAGAGATTTCTCGCCAGGTTTAGTCAGAAAAGCTATAATTGTAGCATAACCCGGTAAAGGAGGTTGGCTATATGAAAATAGGTTTGGTAACCGACAACACCTGCAACTTGTCAGATGAAGACATCAAGGCACTAGACGTTAGAATCGTGTCTCTTTATATCAACAGAAGCGGGAAATACACAAAAGCGACTGATCTGAACCTTGAGGAGTATTACGAGGAGTTAGGATCGGCTGCGGAGTTGCCGAGTACCTCTCAGCCTTCTCCGCAAGACTTCATTGTTGCTTTCGAAGACGCTCTCAAGACATACGACGCTTTGATTGTACCTGTTCTGTCCGGGAAGCTTAGCGGAACGAGCGTCTCGGCGAATATCGCTGCAAGGGACTTCGATCAGCCGATTCACGTAATTGATTCCCTGTTGGTTGCGGATGGCCCTGGAATGCTGGTGAAGAACCTGGGGGACATGATAAAGAACGGAGCATCGATCCAGGAGCTGGTCGAATATGCTTCTTACTTTCACAAGAAGACGAGAACCTTCTTTTCGACAGATGATCTGAGTTATTTGCAGAAAGGCGGACGAATAGGGAAAGCGAAGGCTCTAGTGGGCAATCTGCTTAAGATGAAGCCTGTAATCAAGCTGGACGAAGGCGAACTCAAGCCCGTCGAAAACGTCAGGGGGAACAAGAAACTGCTTGAAAGTTTGGTTAGTTACACCTTCAAGGAGATCCAGCCCGAGAATCTCCGAAGAGCGAGAGTGCTGACGATCTGGAGAAAGGAAGATGCCGCAACTTTGGAGAAGATGCTCCGTGTCGAGGCTCCCGAAGCAGAAATCGAAAGTAGAATTATTGAGCCGATAATCGGTACTCATCTGGGACCTCAGGGAATTGGCATAATCAGCGAAATGAAGTAAAGACGTTCACCGACCTTTTCGGGACTAGAAAGGGGCGTCTTAGGATAAAAGGTCATCTAAGATTCATCTTCTGGGGGGTAAAAAGGCTTTGAATGCGCTTGAGAGAGTCAAGACACGTTTCGGAAGGGCCTTTGATTTCTTGCCGAGCATATATCGTCTAATAAATAACGAGAGACTGGCAAAGCACTTTGCGGAACTGCGTCCGGGCTATCGCCCTGTGGGAGAGCTTGTCGAATTGCTAAGGACTACCAAGAAGAAGCTGCCGGAGACGATTTTCGAGAAGATGAGTCTTTACTTTGATTGGAAAGCTCCTCTTGAAATGCAAATTAGCCCAGTAATGCCCGATGACAGCACGAAAACTTGGACGTTCTTATCGAGAGGATAGCCTCGCTTTCTCCAAGAGAGATGCTAAGGGACTTCCTTCTGATCGGGTTTGGTCCAAGGTCTGCCGGATACATGAGTCGATAATGGGCAGAATTCTGGGCGATCAACTGGGGGCGCTCGTCTTTCTTGCAGATTAGGCCGTCCTGAGTTCTCAACAGAAGGCAGTTATGCTCGACTTCATTTCTAGTCCGGAGTCTATGAAAGACGACTTCCTGCACCTTCTTTTGTGGTAAGGAGAACACGTTTACTCATCTATCCAATGCGAAGATGAATTAGTAGCGGAAAGCAGAAGATCTCTCGAGAAGAATCTCTCTACCTTCGGAAACGATTATCTCTTGAAACTGACAGACAACATGCACAATGAAGAATTTGAAGAGGAAAGGAAGATGGTTCTCGTTCTCTCCTACTTTATAGAGAACGCGCAGAGAGGAATCCTTCACCCCCGTGCTAAGAACGATGTCTTTTTGATCGGTTACAATTCTGTGAGTTCCCTTCTCGAGAGTGATCCGGTTGCCAATGCTTCGAGAAGATACGGGCCCCTTTCAAACTCCAATCGAATAAGATTGCTGAACTCTCTCTTCGGGGAACGCCTCACAGGCTACGAGCTTTCTCGCAAGATGAAACTCTCGAACGCCGAGTTGACGGAGACCTTTTCTGCTCTGGTTGCATGTGGTGTCGTCAAGACTGTACGAGAGACGATTGGATAATCTTTACAGCCGGCAGAGATGAAGTAATCGATATGCTCACAGGCGAAATCAAGGGAAAAAAGTAAGTGTGCTCGATTCTACTGATGTGATAAGGTTCAAATTTCTTGGTTGATTAAGAAACTCGAGCAAATAACGAAAAAAAGCCCGGAAAATATCCGGGCCGGGTGGTAGAGAAGAAGTCTTGTTCGTATTGTTATGACAGAAATTCTCTATTGTGAGTTCACTTCTATTGTCGATTTCGACGAGCTTTTTTCTGTGTTTCATTTATCTAAAATAGATGATCCCCTAAAGTGAGAATGGTGCAAGAAGTCGGGAATCGGGTAAGTGCGTAGTAACATGGAATCGGGGGTGTGATTATGGAGTATCGAAGACTTGGCAAGACAGATTTACAGATCTCCCTTCTGGGGTTGGGAGGCTTCCATCTTCTCGAGATTGAACTGAAAGAAGTGAGAAAGATAGTGGATCGCTATCTCGAGGCCGGAGGAAATTACTTCGAAACAGCAAGATCGTACGGCGATGGGGTCTCCGAGCGCAAGCTATCGGAAGCATTGCCCAAGGACGGGGTGATCGTGGCTTCCAAGACGGGCGGCAGAGATGAGGAGTCTTCAAGAAGCGATCTTCTTGCGACACTCAAAGCTCTTGGAAGGGATCATATAGATATCCTGTTTCTTCACGCAGTAACGAAAAGCGGCGACTGGGAGGCGATCACTTCGCCGAACGGCGCACTCAAGACCGTGGAGTGGGCAAAGAGCGAAGGGCTTGTGCGGTACGCAGGAATTACGAGCCACGGTTACGGCGGTACGCTTTTGAAGGCACTAAAAGAATATCCTTTCGATCTATTCATGACTCAAATGAACTACTACGATAGGTTCAACTTTCCCGAGATTGAAACGAAGGTAATCCCTTTCTCCGTTTGCAACAATATAGGAATAATCGCGATGAAGGCGCTGGCCGACGGGTATCTCTGGAAAAGCGTTGAGGACGCCTTCAGGTACACAATGACGCTCCCCGTTTCTTGCATTGTGAGCGGAATCAACACCCTCGAGCAGCTGGAAGAGGATCTCACGCTGATTGAGAAAAGGCCGTTCACTGCAGCCGAACTCGACCATCTCTTTGCAGAGGCGCCCGAACTCGGCAATTACGTTTGTAGACAGTGCATGAAGTGTCTGCCCTGCCCTGAGGGGATCAACATTCCCGGGTTCTTCCTCGCCGAAGGACGTTACGATAGACAGATGCTGGATGGCAAGATCATAAGTGCAGCGGATTACGCTTTGAGAGACAGACTAGCCCACTGGTTTGGAAGCGAGGAGCAGGGGATCGCTGAGTATAAGTCTCTCGTTCCCGGCGTTGACAGTTGCAACGATTGCGGCATCTGTGTCGAGCGTTGTCCATATGGAATAGATATTCCCAGGAAACTCAGGATTGCCAGATCGAAGATAAGGGAGGGCTATGTCTGGTAGTCGATTAAAGAGGTGATTCAAGTGGGCAGAATCAGCTTTTTTCCTTTGGAAGTACTGGGTTTCTTCTTCGTATTCTTTTTTGGGGTGCTTCTCCATATGGTCTACGGATGGAGCGGAGGTAATGCAATCGTAGGCTTAATCTCTCCGGTTAATGAGAGCATTTGGGAACACCTGAAAATGGTCTTCATTCCGGGGCTTATTCTGCTGGCAGTGGAGTTGTTCTTTTGCAAGGAGGTGCCAATACCCGTGCTGATTGTGGGAAAGACTCTCGGCATCTACGTGATGTGCGCCACAATTCTCGGGGGTTTCTACTTCTACACGCTCTTCATCCACCACAATCTCATTGTTGATATACTATTAATGGCCCTTGCTGTGGCTCTCGGTCAGATCATATCATATAACGTAGTCTCAAAGTTCAATGTAAGCAGGGTTGCAGAGTGGATTCCTCTGGTCATACTGATTTTCTTAGGTGCTGCCTTTGTGCTGTTCACATTTATACCGGCGCGTTGGGAGCCTTTCAGAGACTCAATCACTGGGGAATACGGAACCAATTAGCGTGTAGAAGTGATGATCGAGAAGTGAGCAACTGAATACATGAAGAGAAGGAGGTTTCATTGTGCTTTCCGGAAGAGACATCTACGAATCAATGGAAATCAAACTAGATGAGACTTTGCCGCCCGATCCAGTCTTCCAGCCTGGGATCAGGAGAGCGCCCAAGAGAGAGCTGAACCTCTCGCTGAACGAGATCGAACTGGCCCTGAGAAACGCGCTGCGTTACATTCCAACAAGACTTCACGAAAGGCTTGCGCCCGAGTTCCTCGAAGAGCTGCGCTCAACGGGGAGGATTTACGGATACAGGTATCGGCCTCAAGGCGAAATAAAAGGCAGACCGATCTACCAATACAGAGGAAAGTGCATTGAAGGAAGGGCCTTTCAGGTAATGATCGACAACAACCTCGACTTCGATGTGGCCCTCTATCCCTACGAGTTGGTGACTTACGGGGAGACCGGACAGGTATGCCAGAACTGGATGCAGTACAGGCTCATAAAGAGATATCTAGAAGAGTTAAGCGACGAACAGACACTCGTCGTTATGTCCGGCCATCCACTTGGTCTATTCGGGTCAAAGAAGACCAGTCCCAGGGTGATAATCACCAATGCGCTCATGATCGGGATGTTTGACGACCAGGAGCAGTGGATAAGAGCCCAGGCGCTGGGTGTAGCTAACTATGGACAGATGACGGCTGGAGGCTGGATGTACATAGGGCCACAGGGAATAGTTCACGGAACCTTCAATACAATCCTTAACGCTGGAAGGCAGAAGCTTGGTATCCCGGATGACGGCGATCTCCGCGGACACCTTTTCGTCTCCTCGGGGCTCGGCGGAATGAGCGGTGCTCAGGGAAAGGCAGTGAAGATAGCCGGCGGAGTGGGAATAATCGCCGAAGTAGATCGATCGAGGATTCAGACTAGACTTGATCAGGGCTGGATCGACGAAATAGTCGATGATCCATCGAGCGCCTTCGCCCTGGCAAAGGAAAAGGCGGAGAAGAAAGAGAGCCTTGCGATCGCCTTCTTCGGAAACATCGTTGATCTGCTTGAATATGCGGTCAAGAACAACATTCACATAGAATTGCTTTCCGATCAGACGTCCTGCCACGCTCCGTACGATGGGGGTTACTGCCCCCAGGGTCTGACCTTTGAAGAGAGGACAGAGCTACTCAGTAACGACAAGAAGAGATTCGCGGAGCTGGTCGACAAATCACTGATTAGGCATTTTGATTACATAAAGCTGCTCGTCGAAAGGGGAACGTACTTCTTCGATTACGGCAACTCGTTCATGAAGGCAGTATACGATGCCGGAGCCAAAGAGATTTCTAGGAACGGTAACGATACCTCGGAGGGATTCATCTTCCCCTCCTACGTTGAGGATATAATGGGACCCATGCTTTTCGACTACGGATACGGCCCGTTCCGATGGGTCTGCCTGAGCGGAAAGAAAGAGGATCTGCTAAAGACCGATGCGGCCGCAATGAGCTGCATAGATCCAGATCGTCGTGGTCAGGACAGAGACAATTACATCTGGATTAGAGATGCCGACAGAAACAAGCTGGTCGTCGGTACTCAGGCAAGAATACTTTATCAAGATGCCAATGGCAGACGCGATATCGCTTTGAAGTTCAATGAAATGGTAAGGGGCGGAGAGATAGGACCGGTAATGATAGGCAGAGACCACCACGACACCGGAGGGACAGACTCCCCGTTCAGAGAGACATCGAATATCAAAGACGGAAGCAATATAATGGCGGATATGGCTACCCAATGCTTCGCAGGAAACGCCGCAAGAGGCATGAGTCTGGTCGCACTTCACAACGGAGGTGGAGTGGGAATTGGAAAGGCCATAAACGGAGGATTCGGACTCGTTCTCGACGGAAGCGAGAGAGTGGACGAAATTATTAAGACGTCGATACCCTGGGATGTGATGAGCGGAGTTGCCAGAAGAGCCTGGGCGAGAAACGAAAACGCTCTTTCCGTGGCTGCGGATTTCAACAGAGAGAGAGTGGGGAATGAGCAGATCACTCTCCCCTATCTAGTAGATGACGAGATCATTCGCAGGGCCGTGAAAACAGTGATAAAGGAGTGATACACCCTTGACAATGTATTTCGCAAAGAGTGACGAAGAGACGACAAGAAAGCTTCTCAAAAGGATTTTCGAGCGATCGGCAGAAGGTGGCATAAAGGACGTTATTCTGCCGTCGACCAGCGGGCGGGTTGCAAAGCTGGCTTATGAGACCGTCCCCGATTCCATCAAGCTGACAATTGTTACTCATAGCGTCGGTTTTAGAGAACCGGATGGAGACGAATTCGACCAAAAAGTAAAAAAACTGTATACCGGAACGAGGCACTCTATTCTGACCGCTACCCACCTTTTCAGAGGGATCGACGGAGTATTCGTGAAGTCTGCAGGAGGTGCCTATCCGCCTCAAGTATTTGCTACTGCGCTCCGCCTTTTCGGCCAGGGAACGAAGGTCGCAGTTGAGATAGCGATCATGGCTGCAGATGCGGGAATGATCAGAACCGACCAGTGGGTAGTCACAGCCGGAGGAACGAACCATGGAATCGATACGGCCTACATAATCAAGGCATGCCACTCAAATGATCTTAGCCTCTTCAAGTTCGGCGAGCTCATAGCTATTCCGTCGAGCCTGTAAGCAGCTAACACAAAATGCACAGCGCGTTGATTCTCTCGAAATCAATCGCTCATCAGAAGTGAAACTGCTCGAGCGTGAGTTCCGAAGGTTCGGAATCTCCTAATTTGACTTAGGCTCTCGGTTTTTAGCCAGTTGTTGCGGAGAGTATGGGTGTTCATGACTTGGAGGGGAATAGTAGGGGCTTTGTGAACCTTGCGTAGCCCTTTTTGTCTTCCCGACTGATTGAATTCCTGGATGATTCAGGCTATAATCATTCTTATGTGGGGCCGTAGCACAGCTGGGAGCGCGCCGCCTTCGCAAGGCGGAGGCCGGGGGTTCGAATCCCCTCGGCTCCACCAGAGGGGAGATTACTCCCCTTTTTTCTTTGCTGTTCAGCTTCATACTTCCTAAGAAGCAGTCCCAAGTTTCACATTGTCAGTTGCAAGCAGAAGAAATAGTTGTTCGTTGTTCAAAACAACGTTGTCCGTCAACGGTCCACCGTCCACCGAGAAGACCGTTTCAAGAGACTTAGAGAGTTTCTTGGCTCTTGCTCTACAACCCGACTTGTCACTTGCAACTGTTTCAAAGAACGAGATCCTGGCTTGAACCACGCCAGCTACGTGAAGTAAGAAAAGACAGTCATCCCGTAGAGCCTGCCCTGATGTGCACCTGTTCAGGGTACCTGCACGGGATCTCGCCCTGAAGATCCGCTATACGCCAGAAGTTCCGCTGTACGCTTAAAAGCGGTGAACCCGCTGATCGCTGTACGCTGGAGAGAACCGCTGCACGCTAAAAAACGGTGAACCCGCTGATCGCTGCTAAAGACAACGTTGAACCAACAAAAGCTTCCCCGCGAAGCGGGCCTTGCGTCCCCGGACGTTTCTCCGGGCATTGCGACCTGGCGTGGTCTTCGCCAGCCTTGCGTCCCGGCATGTTCTTCGCCGGCATTGCGTCCGCCGATGCTTTTCGGCGCCTTGCGTCAATCAATTAGCATCACTTCCCGACGAAGTCGATCTTGCATCCCCAGGCGCTTTCTAGGCATTGGCTCTTCCACCCGTCTGAGACGACCCTCTGGGGTATGACTGAGGGCAATTGTCATTCAAGATGATTGAACAGAGTCTCTCTGAGCAGTGATTGCTGATTTGGCTGCTGTTATGATCGATCAAGAGGTGAGGAAGTGAAAGATGACAATGGAAGGCTGGTTGATCTAGCTAAGGAAATTGCGGAGAAGATCGACAAAGGAAAAGTCTCTGTTGAAGCGGCAGTGGGTCAGCTGAGAAATAATAGAGCAACAGCGGATGAATTCTCTGCTCTTCAGTTATTGATCGGTGCTCTGAACAACAGAGACAGACTTGCTGAATTGACAGATAGCGGAAACAGTCTTATGAGAATATTGTCGGCTATAAGAATTGGTGAGCTGATTCCTCCCAACGAATTTGGCAGACAGTCTCAGGAATGGAAAAACGATGAGCTTCTGATCACATCTCTATTAAGAGGAAAGGTTCGAAAGAGGAGAAGGGTTTGTACAGAAACAATCTCACCTCTTGCCGGAAGCTCAGACGAAGTCAACTTTCTTCTTGCACGTCTTGTTGAATATGAAAAACCGGAGTCAATAACATCTGATAATCTAATTTCGGTGGTCGCCGAAGCCGCCCTTGAAAGGGGAAGATTCTTCTTTGATCCCGATTTTCTAGTTAATCTTTGGCACAGATATGAGACGGCGCATTGCAGTCTGCTCTGTATGGCCGATGGAGATGGCGATCTCATAAGATATATGATAGGTAAAATCGATAAGTCTAACCGGTCTCTCGTTTTGATGGCGTTGGTGAAAGCCGCGAAGCATGGAATCGATCTTTCTCAGCTCAGTCCTCTTCTCATTTCTGACCCGTATTTGAAGCAAGTCTATGGACTGCTTAAGGATCTGAAAAACGGCACGGCGATTGAAGATCCGCTCGTGCAATTCAGTTTCTACGGTGATCCGCTTCAGTCCGGGAAAGGCTCCAGTGGTGGTATGGGAACATTTCTTAGAACACTGGGGAATGGATTGGCCGAAAGCCTTCCGGGAGTTATCACAATCGTCCCTATAGATGTGAAAGAACTCCTCGAGAAAAGAAGCCTACTGAGCACTGAAAATGATCGACATTTCTTCATGTATGTTCCTTTCTTTGAGCTAGATAGGATGATTCCAGACAGCTTCCTTCGCGATCGCCTGATGGTCGAGTCGAACGTTAGAGATATTCTCGCAATGGCCAAAATCAGGCCAGCTTTTTTTCACATGCGCTTCTCCGACTTTGCATCTTATTCGATGCTTCGATTGGCGAAAAAACTTGGAGCCAGATCCTTCTTCACGATCACTCCCGACCCACAGCGTCGTTTTTCCAACCAGAATGGCGATCTGATAGATCTTGAGCCTTCAAGGGCCCTTACAGAAACTTCTAGAGTTGAGATTGCCTGGACAATGCTCGATGAATGTGACCGGCTGTTCGGAATAGGGGCAGAAGACAGTCGTAATCAGCTCTTTTCCTACTATCCGCAGCTGCACCGGCATAACTTTTCCAAGAAGCTCCAAATGATGCCCGAGGGGATATCTTTGCGCAACGAATGCCCTTTCAGGACTAAAGGTCCGCTTTACTCACTCTTCTTTGATCAAAGCAAGGAGTTCTTTCTCGAGAGATCCTTCAGCAAGAAGCCCCTTCTTCTAAGTGTGGGCAGGTTAGATCCCACAAAGGGGCAGATCAAGCTCTTGAAGGCATGGGGTGGCTCGAACTTGTGTACTTCATTCAATCTTGTAATGATCGGCGGAGATATCAACAGTCCGAATGAAACTGAAGCCGGAGAACTCGCTAGGATGAGGGACTATTTGAAGATGAACGACAGAATTCGGGGAAGGTTCTGCCATCTTCCTGCGATGAGCAATGATGAGATTAGATGCCTCGAAAACAGTATCTCGCAAGTCAAAACAATCCCCTGGCCGCCGATATACATTGCACCTTCGTTCAAAGAGGAGTTCGGTATTGCGATACTTGAAGCAATGGCAGCAGGTTTTGTTGCGATAGGACCAAAACGCGGCGGCGTTAAAAGCTACATAAGACACGGGCAAAACGGCTTCCTGATTGATACAACCAGCGAGGAAACGATCAGGAAAGAGCTTCGAGAGATCCTGCTTGATAAAGAGCTTTCAGTCAGGAAACTTAAGATGATCGCCGAAAACGGAAGTAAAACTGTATACAAGAGATACTCAATCTCTGTAGTCTCAAGAATGTTTGCAGCCGCCTATTTAGATTAGCAATACGTTTTCCTGCAGTTCAAGGTCTTCTGCTCAGATCAACACACTCCCTCGAAGGATTCTGAATCAGCGTTGTTGCTTTGAGGAGACGTCAGTTGTTAACCATAGAATAACAAGGGCACGTTCACCGATATGATCAAGATAAGACGAGACGGATCTTTCGAGACGTTCGCTGCGCTCACGAGAAGACGAGAACTCTCTCCTCTGTCTCTTTCTCTCTCTTCAACTCGTACCTTCCCGCTCTTACTAACCAAGAACAAAGTTCCTAGCTTCGGAAAGGGGAACTTGGGCGCAACGGGCCGGAACCGATCTTCCGATACTATCGGAGAACGGTGAACCGATAACGTATAACCGTTTCTTATTCGACTTGCATCCCGACACTGCAACTCTCTATTTCGGATAACCGTTAAGGTTAACACATTTTGCTCTTCCCAAGGTTGGGTTAATCCTCGATTTGCGTGAGGACTCCTATACTTCTCTAATTCTTATTCTGCATTCGCTTACAATCATTATCTTACCCGTTACGAAGCTTCTTTTAAGAACTGGGATTAGTCTTCCTAGCGCTTCGAAACACTTTCTCTTGACTGGCTTCTGAGACGAAGTATAATTATTCCTGGAACTTCGGTGCGACTAAGAAGAGTAATGTCTGAGAAGTCAAGATCCTGAGTAACGAGAACTCTGTTCTCATATCCGCAAATAGTAAGAATACGATCATCAGTTGCGCCTTCAAGCTGTTCTTCTGTTACGTTCGTGGCATCGAAGTGGTTCTCGCGAAAGAGCACAACAGAAGCTTTGGGAAGGTTTTCAACAAGCTTGAATTTCTCTTTCAAGGGAGAATTTCAACTCGTTCTTTCGTAAGCAGAGATGCATATTCGATAGCGGAAATGATGTCCTCACGAGCTAGTGAGGGATATTGATCGATAATTTCCTCGAAACTATGTCCGGCTGCAAGCTCATCTAGAATGAGAGAAACAGGAATTCTTGTTCCCTTTATACAGGCTCTGCCATGACATATATGAGGATCAAGGACAATCCTATCAAAACATGTCATAAGAATCCTCCATTTGATCTGTCTGAACAAATTATAGCATCACTGCAACTATCGACGATAACTGGCGAAGACCTGCTCTTGGCAGCCCTCTAACTCTTGCTCATAAATCCCCTCTTGAGCGGAGCGGACCGCTTACGCTGAAAGATCGGCTCGTCAGGAAACGCTGACCGCTGCTCAAAACAACGTTGTCCGTCAACGGTCCACAGTCCACCGAGAAGAGCGTTTCAAGAGACTTAGAGAGTTTGTTGGCTCTTCTTCTTATAACTCACAACTTGCATCTTGGAACTTGCAACTGTTTCAAAGAACGAGATCCTGGCCAGTAGCGTGCCAGCTACTCTAAGTTGTCAAGTATAGAATTAGGAGAATTATGAGAGTGAAAGGTCAAATGGAACGTTGTTTTTCAAAAGTTGGTAGACCATTTCAGCTGCAGCTCTTGCAATTGCTACAAGGGCCACTTTCTTTTTCACCCCCCTCTCTATCATCTTCTCGTATTTGTTCTTGTACTTTTCAGTGTTTTTGATCAAGTTTTTAGCTAACTGGTAGAAGGTTTTTCGTAGATGTTTGTTACCCTTCTTGGAGATTGAAAGGCCGCGAGTCATATTACCACTCTGCTTAATAACAGGATCAAGGCCTATATACGATACAAAGGCTTTCCCTGAAGAGAATCTGTTTATGTCGCCTACTTCAGATACGATTTCGGCTTCTGTGATTTCAGCAATACCCGGTATGGTTCTTAGGGGATTGTCAGGGAACTTCTGAAGAAACTTCTTAATTTCCTCATCCAGGGCTTTTACGTGTTCTTTGAGAAGCTTTATTTCAGTTATGAATGTGCTGGTAATAGTTGAGTAGGTTCCAAAGGTATCTGGCTTGCCTATTGAGTCTTTGAGTGAATCGATAACCTCTTTCGCTTTCTCTTCACTCCAGTTTCTGTGAGAGCTGAGCAATTTGACTGCATCTTCCTCATTGGCAAGTATCTCTTCCCTGGATGGATAAACACTCAACAAATGCAACAGCACAGGTGAACTAATTGATCTGAAGGTCTTAAGAAGTTCAGGCATGTGAATCTTCAATTTGCTCTTCAGTTTCCTTTGAAGATCAGAACAGTTTGCTACTACAGTGCTTCTCATCCTAACTAAGTCCCTGAATGCTGACATCTCTTCCTCTGGTACTTGAGAAACGCTCAGCAGATCGAATATCCTGTACATTGCAACTGCTATGCTTTTTGCATCTTTCTTGTCTGTCTTTGACCTGCTCATAGCCTTCATGAATTTGCTAAGGGTATACGGATCGAGAAGCTGTACGTCTATCCCTTTGCTCCTAAGAAATCCGTACAAGTTGCTATGATACGAACCCGTCGCTTCCATTCCGACTTGTTTCTCGCCCTTGTAAGTATTTAGCTTCTTTAGAAATTCCCTAAAACCTTCCCTGTCTTGTTTGTACTTCATGCTTTTCATTTTCTTCTTCTCTGGTAAATAGAAACAAACGTCAAAACTTTCACTGGATATGTCCACTCCTACATACAACATGAGGGTTCCTCCTTTCACAACCTCGTACAAGGTGCGGTCTTTTCGACCATTACTCTCAATCGTGTTAAGAAGGGTGCCCAACCTGGCATACAGGCTCTAAGCCTAAGGATGACGACTGGCTACTCCCTCTACCCTCATTCTATACTCTCTACTTCCTCTCTTATGACAATACACGAGGATGACGTGAAGCAAGAAAAGACAGTCATCCCTAGAGCCTGCCCTGAAATGCTCCTGTTCAGGGCACCTGCACGGGATCTCGCCCAGAAGATCCGCTGTACGCTTAAGAACAAGGGCCCGCTGATCGCTGCTAAAGATAACGTTGAACCAATAAAAGCTTCCCCGCGAAGCGGGCCTTGCGACCTGGCGTGGTCTTCGCCAGCCTTGCGTCCCGGCATGTTCTTCGCCGGCATTGCGACCGCCGATGCTGAGTATGTAAAAAAGATTGTGTAAACCCTCTAGAATGGAATAGAAGAATGGAGGGAAGAGAAGATGAAATTTGACAGAGAAAAGATCAAGTCGTTAATCGAGAAGAATGGATTTGAAAATGTCGGAGATGTTCAAGAGGTAATGAAGGAGTTGTTTGGTGACATTATTAAAGAAATGCTTGAAGGAGAGCTAGAGGAAGAGCTTGGATATTCGAAGCATGACTACAAGAGCAAAGAGACTGACAATTCAAGGAATGGACATAGCAAGAAGACAG
>NZ_JWIM01000032.1:0-18318 GCF_002896535.1 Mesotoga sp. B105.6.4
CTTCGCCTTCTTGGCACACCCCAACCCTGGACGTCGCTCAAAAGCCCGGACCCCGGATTATATTCGGGGCTGGGATATCGAAAAGCTGCATCTCATCGTTCTCACTTTGATAGCTGATAAATCAGGACCCCGAAAAGCATTAGGAACAGGCCTGTAATTTTCGCTGGAGTCAGGTGAAGAGGTGTTTCACCGAACAAACCCAAGACATTTATTATCAATGCGAAAATTATCTGTGTGATAACAATTATCACAATTCCTCTGCTGGCGCCAAGAGCTGATACGCCTTGTGCAATGCTAAAGATAATTAGAACGCCTATGAACCCCGAAGTTGCATAGATTGGATTCAGTCCTTTGATCGATTCGATGCTAAGCTCGCCTCTTCCGAAAAGCAGTAGAAGAAATGAAGCAAGGAGAAAACCAGTACCATGTATGAAGAAATTAGAGCCAAAAAAACCGACTTTTTCGCTAAGTCTCGCACTAAAAACGCTCTGCATGGCGATAACTACGCCTGCGGTCACGGAAAAGAGAATACCCTTAATCATTTTTCATTCACCCGTACAGATCCGAGGCAAGATTCTTGAGTTTGTCGAAGTCGACGATCTTTATCTGTGATCTACTGACTCTCAATATTCCCTCTCGGCCCAGTTCGTTCAAAACCCTGTTTACATGGCGGTAGCTAGCCCCCAGAAGCTCGGCGATCTCAGCTTGACTTTCAGTTTCCAGTTCATCCAGCATTCTTTCATTCCTTTCATCTGAGGTCATTAGCAGGAGATAAGTTGCGATTCTCGTCTTTAGCGGGGCCGATGAAGTCAATGTCTTCACGACGGCATTATGATAAAGCTTGAAAGACAGTTCGCGAATGATCAATCTCAGGACGGCAGGATTGCTCATCAGATTCTCTCTTACCCTGGAAAGCCTCAGAGCCAGAAGTTCAGATTCCGAGACTGCCGAAACCGAAGTCTTGACAGCGAAGTCATTGGCTATTTCCAGGTCGCCGAGCAAAGAAAGAGGGACGCAGAATCTAAGCAATACCCTGTTGCCATTTCTCAAGAGGATTGAAACCTTGACCTTGCCTTTCACAAGAAAGTAGAGGTACTCTGGCCGCTCATCTATGGTGAAAATGTCTTCGCCTCTCTCGAATCTGTGCAGCTCAAACTGATCTATAACAGCTTTGTCTAGAAGCGCCGCCAGATCGAATCTCGACAAGTATTCCGCAATTTGCTTTCTGTCTCCAATTTCCTTCATGAACAACCCTCCCGCATAAGAGTATATTACCAGTGCAAGTTTAAGATATAGGACAGATGTCTATTAAGACTCGCCTCAGGTTCACTGTCGACAGTTCTCCGTCGCGGAGGAGGAAAACCCGTTGTTCGTTCCGGAGCGAGGATCTGTTCTTCGTTCTTGGGCAATCGACGACGACGAAACGGCCCTATAGAGGCGACAGGAATGAGGTTAGAGGTAAGAAAATCAAGATCTCTTCGCTCTTCCGACCTCTTGCCTCTGACCTCAGGCTCTTCCCAACCCAAGGACGGGTTCATGATCTGGGACAGACAACGAATTACGGCTCTTCCCAGCGTCCACCGGGTCTTCGTTCTTAAGTGTACAGCGGCTCTTTTTTGTCAGCGAAGCGGAACTGGCCTTTGCGAAGCAAAGACTGGCCAGGCGAAGCCTGACTGGCCTGAGCCAGCAGACTGGCTTCCAAATCCCTCGCCTTCTCGTAAGCGAAGCGGCTCTTAGGGCGAGATCCTGAACAGGAGCACTTCAGGATGACAAAGAAAGGGATTGATATCAGAGTAACTCGGGATGACGGCTTCAGGTTATTTGGAAAACATCACATCCCGTCATTCTGGAAAAGCGCTTACATTCTACGATAGCGTTAACAGCGATTGAGCAAGAATCATTCGAACTGGTCTGACTCCAATAAGAAGAGGTTCTGTTCAGTTTGATTTCAGGGTAATTGCCGGTTGAATAATTTCGTGACAGACTCACTTTTTTACATTCAGTTGACTTTAGTATTTGAATGCGAGAACGCAATTCCACAGAGGAGTCTGTTCCAAGATGTTACTCCAAGGATCGTGCAGGGATTTTGTGGTTCAAGTTTCTCCAATGATGGATTATTGGAAAGACAATTCAATTTCATGAAAGAGTGCAATCTGCTTGTGACATCTAGTCACTTCTTGAGAAGAATGATTCTAACTATTGTACAGCTTGAATAGAGCCAGGAGATGGTATTATGATTTAAGACCTTTCCTTCCGGTATTCGATGTCTGGCTTTGTCTGTATTTTCTCTCAGGAGTTTAGAGTCTCAGATATGAGCGGGATATCCCAGATGGTGATTATCTGCAGAGGAGTCTCGCTTCTTTTTCCGTTTTCAGTTACAAGTATCGCCTCAAGCCTTTTCCCCAGGGCACTGAACTCGCTGAATGAAGCTGCGATTTCGAAGAGAGTCGCTTTTCTGCTAACAAATTCGACTGCCTCGTCTTCTTCCGCATAGTCCATCACGGCTCGAATCGGCATATCTTTTATGCACGCCCTCTCTTCTTCGCCAACAAAGGCCATCCACCTGGCGATCGCATTCGTAGTGAGAATTCCTCTGAATTGCCTTCCCTCATAGACGGGTATCTGAGAGAATGACTTCTCCCCTATGATCTTCAGGGCTTTGTCAACCGTATCGTTGAGGTCGATTGTAACGACTTTTCCCGATTTGAATATCGTAGATACCCTGGGTGGAGCGTTCAACATTTCGGCAATGTGTTCAATATTTTCTACGACTTCCTTATGCGGTTCTGCAATAGGTTTGCCATCACTTGTTAGCGTGTGGACAATCGCGTTTCGGAGTTCGGCGTACTCGAGTAGTATGTCGAGGTAGTTGCGCAGAGTTTTGTCGCTCTTTGATGCATCTCTCAAGGATCTTGCGAAGCCGTCGATTCGGTAATCTTCGTTTATCTTCCTCAGATAGCTCTCTATCGATCTGAAGGCCTGCATAAACCTCTCTGAATTGTCCATATCGACCTCCTGAATGGAACTTCGCTTACAATCGCAGAGAACCAGTAATGGTAGCAGAACTGGACAAGAATTGGAGAGACGACTCTCTGCTTAAATAGAGTATATCAAAACAGGGGGGCACTGGAAGAACTGCAGATCTACAATCGTAGTTGAGGAATCGGAAGATCATTGGTGACTCCGGAACTTTCTGAACTCTCAGATCTGTTTTCCGAGCAGTGTCATAAGGTCCATCCACTTATCCCAATTCACGCACAACTTCGTGAAACGAATGCAATTATCGTATTTCAAAGAGCAGCCGGGGGATGACAACCCTTCAGCAGAAAACAGAACCTAACTGCGATGTTATTGCCGTGCGAGTCACATAGAAAGAACAGTATACCGGTCACTATTTCTGTATCCTGAGTGAAAAACCTAAGCGTTGCTCTCATCAGGCGAGGTATTGGAAATCTAATTCAATGTGGAAGTGCTCAATCAACCATTATTTTGGTGCGTCATCAAACTATCGAGAACTTTCTTGAGTTTCTTGTACGCCTTCCCTTTCAGGGGATAAGGGAGTGTGAGCAACCAGTCGTTTATGAGCGCAATTGCCATTGTGTAAGCTCTTCCTTCCTGAATCAGCTCAGAAATTTCTTCGTCTTTAAGAAGGTTGCTCTCTAGGATCATATCTGCTCTCTTATCGATATAGGGTTTTGCGGATTCCGAAAGCAACTCGCGGATTTGTCTTTTGACTATCTCTCTCTCTTTTTCCCTCATAAATCATCATCTCCGTTCCAGTCTTCATTAAGAGAATAAACCTTTATCTTCATCATCTTCCACGAAAGTCGATGCAAAACAGTGCCTGATGAGAAGAAACTTCCGTAATTTCAATGTGAAATCGCAAGAGCACTTCCCAAGCAGCTCATTTGAGTCTCAAGAATCGTGAGAATTGAACACCTGCATGCAGCTTTCGAAAAGTCATGATGGTTTGAGAAATCGGAATTACATCATTCAGATCCATTCTTCTCGATTAACGACTTGATCTTTTCTCTGTCAAATTTCATCTTCTTTCCCCCCCATTCTTCTCTTCCATTCTAGAGGGTTTATTCAATCTTTTCTTACATACTCCAGAGGAGACCTCTCGTCTTCTCAGAAGCGCAGCGAACGTCTCGAAATCGCTCCTTCACGTGGTCTTGTGCATAATCCACTGCGGTTCTTATAACGTGCGAGTGTGCTCTTGTTTCATTTATCAATACTGAAAGCCAAAGGTCCGCATCGGAATGCAGTTTAGATGAGGAATATCTGTATCGTCTCTTATTACGAAGTCTGCCTTCTTTTGTTTTTTCCGCCCACTTCAACGACTGTTTTGTTTATCAGGAAGTCCCCGTTTTGCTCGTCCGGACAGGCAAAAACTCTGCTTTTCGCATCTTCGAAGGCCTCGGCCACATAAGCTTCTCTTCTTGTGCCTGTATTTTTTGCGCCTATGGAGTAGAAAGCGGGATCGCCGAAGAATATCTTCTCGCCTTTGGAGAAGGTTCGATTGTCATTCTCTTTGAATATAATTTTTATTATCCCTGTTGCCTCCATTACCGATAGAAGTTCATAGAGTTTTCTCTTTCCTATTCCCCACTCTCTACACATTCTCTCGATGTTAAGGGTAGGGACTTTTGATATCGCTAGAAATCCCAGAACGGCACTCATCAATCTGAAGTGAATATCTGAGATTTGAGCCACAAAGAACGGGACATCACTGTGGATAGTTTTTTCGATAATGTGTTCAATCTGTTCTTTATAATCACACTCTAAATAAGACGGTCTGAATCCGCGGTCAAGATACTCCTCGAAAGCCGCCAGAACTTTAATACTGCCCATTATCTCTTTGACCACAGAAGAGTCGAGAGCGAACGGATTGAGTAGCGGCAAAAGCACACCGTCTCTCAGATATATGTACTCTCTCAAAGACATTAGGGGGATGCGGACTCTGGAGAATCTTCTGGAGAGATCCGCAATGCCCTGTCTCAGTATCAGGCTGCTAGTATCGCTTGCTATTATTAGCTTTGTCGGATAGGCGTCGTAGATGGCCTTCAGATGAATGCTCCAGTCCCTTGCATAGTGAGTTTCATCGACGATATTGCCTCGTAGCCCCTGACAAATGCTGTACTCGTTATACTCCAGAGGTCAGTTGTGGCGACCAGAGGATTGTCGGCGGAGAGGTAGAGTATTCTTCTGCTCTGAATCTGCTCAAAAGGAATGTGGTCTTTCCAACACCACGAGACCCAAAGACCAGTACTGCCCTGTTCTTCATATCTATCTTTTCAAAGTAAGGCCTTAACCTGGAGGGCAGACTCATCTCCTTTCTCTATTGTATCTCTTCAAGCGATTGAATTAACTCATCTGTGTTCAAAATGCTCCCTCCTATTTCGTATCACTCTGAAACGATACTAGCACATATGCGTTCTCATACAAAACGATTTCGCTCGAGATGGATACGGACTCAGTTTGGGTTGGAGAGCGCGGTGTTTGTTGATTAGTGATTGGAGCAGAGCGTTAAGAGCCGTCCATCTAAAGAGCAGATGAGCGGTTCTTCGTTCCAGAGCTAGGAGCTTTATTCTTGGTTCGTAAGAGCGTGAGAAAAGTTCATTGTCCTCCGCCGATAAGAGCCCGATAAGAGCCCTGGGATGACGGCGAATCTCACGAACACGCTATTTATTGCTCGGTCTAACTCACGGAAGGTGAGACACCAATCAGTTTGTTCTGTTAGATTGCGGCCAGGTTAATTTTCTAAACAAGAAACACTTGAAATCAATTATCGAATTGATCATTAGTTTTAATCGAATTGTTGTTTATTATTATGGCATGCGATTGCATTGCGATAATTAGCGAGGTGATTCATTTGAAATACAAGGTTAAATATGGGTTTTCTCTTGCTGAAGCCATTATGGTTTTGGCGATATCCTCGATATCGCTAATTGCGATCATGCTTCTATACTCTTTATCAATCAGAGAAACGGAAAAGGTAAGAATAAAAACTGAAGAGCTTGGAGTTATATCCAGGATAGATCTTGTTCTTCAGAAAGAGCTTATGAAGGCGGGACCAGAATCGACTTATGTCAGGCCAGTAAAGCAATCCGGGAACGTGGTTGGAATAAGATATAAGGTTGATATTCCGCTGAATCACCGTGATGTTACGAAACAGGTCTATTTTAAGAACGGTGCTGTCTTTGTCTGGGAAAAGGATTTCTCAGTATCAGACTTTCCCGAGTCCGAAATAAATACTCTTGAGCTTAATGGAAGCAGGATAGCTTTTTCCACACAGCAATATCCGGGTTTGGAAATCAGTTTCAACTTAGGAAGCAATGAAATCGACTATCAGATCCTTTATGGAAGAACAAATCACTACGCTAGCGTTAACTTGCTGGCGATTAAGTAGGGGCTCTTATGAAGAGAATCGGTATGATACTTCCAACAGTTTTGCTGCTCCTTCTATTCGTGTCCATCTCATCGACATCTTTGATCAGCTTTGTGAATGCCAAGACGAGAGACATATCTCATGCTCAACGAAAACTTGAGAATCAGCTGGATGCAGGTAATACGTTCTTCGCACTCCTGGGTTATTTTCAGAAGAAGTACAGCGATTCTGCTGCGCTTAACATTGCTGCCATAAACACTTTTTCTGCCACCGATACTGCTCCGGAATGGTATAACTCAACGATACAGAAGATGTCAGTCGGCACGCTTGAAGATACGTACTGGTTACAGACCTTTGACCAATTTCAACACTCATTCTATCTTCCCACATCCACGATGACACTTGCTCTCCAAGAGCTCACTCCCGGTGGCGATATAGAAGTGGTCGTCAGACCACATAAGGTTTTCCCGAATATGCTTCTTGCAACAATTAGGGTCACAAGGTCCGGTTTTGCTGAGAGTATCTTCTGGGGATTCATTAGTCCGAGATACTTCAGTAACTGGGCGGTTTTTCTTCTCAATGGTATATCAAACGCTTATTATGGACCTGGCGAGTTTGTGGACGGACCATCTTACTACGGTGGAAGTGGTATAGGAGTTGCGATAAACGTACCCCCGAAAACTGAAGCCGAGAAAGAACATCCGGCCAGTCAGGGGATAGGGGCAACGTTCGTGGGAAATATGATGAACCGTAAGCCAAGGATCCACCAACTTGGTTATAACGGGTCTCCTGAGAAAAAGACTTTGTGGATAGATGAAAACAACGATGGAGTCAAAGATCGCGAACTGCTAAGCGCCCAGCAGTACGTTGCCTGGACTGAGTACGGATCAAAGTACTATGTGTATTTTGGAGCCAGTAGTAGTAAGCCAGCAAAGATTATTATAGCGAATCAGCTTCAGGTGGATGGCAACGATCTGGTCTTGAGCGAGATTTTAACAAGCGAAACCGGAGAAACGCTTGAACCGGGAACCGACGCACTAAAAGCTGAGGCTTTTACTAAATACTTTCCCTGGTACTTTCGGTCTGGACTCACGTATGTGACTGACGATATCAAAAGCTCTATGGAAAGCAAGTTTGGAGAGATGAAATCATACTATCAGGGGTTTATAGATAACAATAGGGTCGTATCCTCTCAGTCTGTTCTAGATTCATATTTCAACTCTTCTTCCATTGGCAACAATAGTCTTGGGGTCTTTTTTGGAGGAGCTGTACCGACTTCGATCACTTATGAGGGCAAGTTCTTCGATAGTTATTATTACATCGAAGACGTCTCTACGGGCAATAATAAGATAACCGTTAATGCTATAAATAAGCTCGACTATGGTTCAGTTGAGGTTTTGACAGATGTTCTTTCCGGGCAGCAAATCTTTGCCAGATACAATCTAAGCGGCTTCGACACGAGCGAGAAATACTCTGTTCACGAGTACTGGTATATCGAAGAGTATGAGGTTTGGGAGAAGAAGAACAACGGCTGGAGCAGGAAAAGCCGGAATAATTCGAGAGATGTTGCTCAAGTGGTTATAACAAAGAGCTCGGAATTCGATAGTCTGCCTCCATGGAATGCAAAGAGCTTTTTTGTCACAAAGACCGGACAGGGTGCAGGAAGTGTTAATCTGCTTGATCAGGATCTTGGAACGATAGATATGCAGCATGCAGGCGTTTTTATATGCGAAAATGACATAAAGGTTGGCGGAGGAGGCCTTCCTCAGGGCACAGGTCACGGCAGTAAATTGTCTTTGGTTGATGGCAGATACTCCTTCATTTCCATGGCTGGTAACATAAAGATTATCGGGGACATAGTATATAACGATATTTACAGCGATATTCAGCAATACCTTAACAAAGAACTAATCGGAACAAATGTCGATTTGAACCGCCTAGTTTCTGAGAACAATGCAAATGACATGCTGAACCTTGTGGCTATTGATAAAGACATCTATATGCCTTACGAGGAAAACAAGAATCATAAGAACATCAAGATTATGTCCAATATCTTTGCATTTGGAAACAATGGCTCCGGGTCCTTCAGTATCGAGAAATATCAGGACTTCAATGACATGGGCTACAGGCATGTGTTCGGGACAATAGTAGGCAAGTCGGCAAGTCCAACCTATACATATGGCAATAACAATAAAATAAAAGGTTTTCAGGAATTCAACGTATATGATGATCGTTTGTACTCAAATGAGGATTTGCCTGTCGCAACACCCGAATCAAGCCTACTTATGGCTTTTGGATTTGGAGCGAGGTGATGGTTTTGAGTAAGGGTTTTTCGATTGTAGAAATGCTCATTGCTCTTGTAGTTAGCGTCTTTGTTCTGCTTATTATGGTCACCTCATTCTCTTATGCGGTGAAATTCACAAGTCAGACATACACATTGGTGAAAGACACAAATGTTGCGGTCTCGGCTGCAGTTAACCTGTGGCAAAAAGAGAGTACAGCCGACTTTTCGAAGACCAGCGACGTCTTCCAGAGAATAGCAAGCATAGATTCACAAATTGCCATAGATTTCAGTGAAACACTAAACGTTCATGAAGTGACATCCATTCACGGGAGTTCGAGACAGAGGTTCTATGTGAGTCCCAAGGATAACTGGTCCTGGAAATGATGATTCTTTCGCGCTACCTTTGGGCAACCCAGAACCATAGCAAGTCCTTGCTGTAGGCTTTTGACAGGTGTTATTCTTCTTATTGAACAGTTCTGCTCTATTGTTCAAACGGTTGTCATTCGTCACTTCACTGACTCTGTACTTCTCAAAAGCATGAATCTGGTACGATCTTGCATAACACTTGTCGGGTATGTTTTTTATTTTTCTTTACTGGAGGAATCGTATGCGAAGGAGAGATTTCAACAAAGGTTTTTCGCTCGTTGAGCTTCTTATAGTTCTTGCTGTTATAGCCGCTCTCATAGCCGTAATAACGCCGCTTTCGCTTAACGCCATGAGGAAGGCGACGGCGGTGAAAATCGCCTATAATATGAAGGCTCTTTCAAAGGCTATGGATCAGCTCTTCTATTTAGAAGGTATTTCTTCGCTGGAGAATATGACTATCAACGATCTGGGCAGGAACGTCGATGGTCAGAACTGGGGCGTTCTGTATGTACCCGGAACGGACTATTCCGTGGCTTACATCTTCACGAAAGACGATCTGCATTTCGATACTCTGAGAAACATTCTTCCGGCAGTCACCAGGGTCACACCGGGCGAGACGCTGACGGGCTTTTATGAAATGGCCGGCGGTCTTGACAAGGCGGCCTTCACGCCTCAAGAGGTCACCGCCGTTTACAGGGTGAAGGTCGGGACTCCGGGTGTCGGGTTCGGCACTTTTGATCCCGAGGGGAAACCGGAGTTCATTGAAGTCGTTAACAGAACTTCGGCCCCGTTGTCTCTTGTAGGATGGAAGATAAAAGATAGACTGGAGAAGTCAGCCGTCTATACTTTTGGTAACGTAACTCTTCCGCCGGGCGGGATTGTTCGAGTGTACACTTATACCAAAGACGGTACTCCTGCCTCAAACTATAACGATCCGGCGAATGGCAGAATAGGTATCTGGTGGAGAGAGAACGCCGTCTGGCTTAATGCAGGTGACATCGCATTTCTCTTCGACAGCAACGGTGTCCTAATCGATTATATAGCCTATGGAAACCAGAGCTTCTAATAACCCCCTCTTTGGGGAAACGCTGTTCGTGAAAAGCAACGGTTAATCGAAATAGATTTCTCCACCTTCGCAGTCTATTTAAGGGCCCGGGAATGAAAGATACCCGGGCTTTCTCATTTAGTTTTTACAACGTATATTAAACATTTGTATAGTTATGGTTTCTTATAGATCTCTTACTTTCGATTAGTAGAGATATTTTATGAGATTTAGATGAATATACAGCTTGTCGAGTGAGCCAGATGTTATGCGAAACCCCGAAAGATGATCTGAAACTTTCAATGTTTCGAATACTCTGAACATAAGCTATCCGATTTCTGAAGTCTGCGATTACGCTCTGATAATCATCTGAATTGGATTACAGTCATGGCGCGCCATTGCTGATAGTTGTTCGATAGTATTCTTTGGCTTCCACGGGAGGCTGATTATTATGGGGAATTGCGAAACTAGAAATGGCGGCTTTGTCCTCTTTACAGCTCTTATAGTAGTTCTGGTTCTGTCGGTCATCGAAACGATCGTTGTATCACTCGTACTTGACGATTCAATGCAGCTGAACAGGGCAAAAGCATGATTGGAAGCTAATTACAGAGCCATATCCGGTATTGAAGTCGCACGCGCCCTTCTGGGAAACCCATCTACGAGAAACGCAAGGGGTGTCTTCAGGGGAGCGATACCCGAAGGCGGAAGCGGGAATTTCGAACTCGTTGAGGCCTGGCAGTCTGCGATTACTGGGATACCGGTATCCAGTTAGTCAGAGATGCCGTGCAGAGTGCTCTTCAATCTAGCTCGAACGATGTGGCTTTCGCTATCTTCTCAGATTCTTCCGGTACCTAGTTCAAGATTGTCTCTTACGGAATAAGGAGCGCCGCGGTAGAGAGTATGGTACTTAACCTTGCCTTTGCCGGAGGCGCTTACGAGTTTCCGATCTTCGATATGGCCGTTTTTACTAAAAGCTATATAGGTATTGGCGGAAGTTCTAGAATCGAAGGCAGGGCCGGCACGAATTCGATAATTCCGGGTTCGGTCAATATCGGTCCCGGGAACAATATGATAACTGGCACGATATATGTTGGAGTTGGCGGAGACACTCACGTAAACCCGAGTGTCAATCCCGATGTCCCCTGGCAATTGATTTCCTATCCCAACGCGGTCGTAACCAGAACGAACATCTGGAACAGCACATGGCTCAGCAACCATCCAATACAGAATCTCGATCAGGAAAGAGAGTACGAGTTGCCTGACTTTCCAGCTCCTCCACCATCGATAAGCTTTCCGACATTTCCGACCTTCCCTGAAGGCCTGCCAGGTCACGGAGACCTGAATGTTGGCGGTAATTCTACTTTCACCGTTACTCAGAGCGAGGAGTACGGAAATATAAGCGTGTCCGGCAGCAGCAGGCTTATATTCAATCTGCAGGGCAACAATATCTCGATCAACGCTAACTCTCTTTCGGTAAGCGGAAGCGCAAGAATCGAGGTCAACGGGCCAGGTACGATGACCCTCTATGTCGATGGTAATGCTTCAATAAGCGGTAGCGGGATAACTACTCTCAATTCGGCAAAGCTGAACATCTACACAGACAGCAACTTCTCTGCTTCGGGAAACCTGAACGTCGAGATCTCTACGCTTTATTCGAAGGGCCAGACTCAGCTTGGGAATAGCGGACTGCTGCAGCTCGAAAATCTCTTCGTGGACTCAAATCAGGCCTTCTCGACCTCGGGAAACGGAACGATACGAGTGGCTTCTCAGGCCCTGATAAAGGCCTCGTCGATGAGTCTTTCGAGTGGAACCATGGACTTCATGAACGGCTCTAAGCAGCTGTTCGAGATCGTGGGAACGGTTCAACTTAGCGGAAACGCCAATATAAACGGTATAAGCAAGGGAGTAATGAACAGCAGTACTCTGAACATACAGCAGGGAAACATTAACCTGGCCAGCGATGGGGACATGCTGGTTTACGCGGGCACCGGCTTCAACATGGGAGGGGGCAGCACCTTCAACTACGGAGGGGATAGAAATGCCGTTCGGGTCAACTACGCGGGGACAAGCGATCTGAACCTTACGGGAAACATTCGCTACACGGGTACTCTCCATATTCAGAGGGCTTCGGCCAGTCTGGGCGGATCGGGCTAGGTTTACGGGCTAATTATCAGCGGCGGGCCGACGGTCAACCTTCACGGAAATCCCATGGCAGATGTTACGGCTGTCTAACGCCGGACTCTACTGTAAACATGGTGGGAAGCGCGCCCGTTAAGGGTGCGATTGTTGCAGATCGTTTCGTGGCTAACGGTAGTTGACAGTGGTCTTTGAACCTGATACTGAGGATCTCTTTCCGCCCAGTCGATAGGACTGATCGGGGACGTCGAGGGCGATGAAGAAATCGAGATATGGAGCAGGTGAGGTGATAAAGATGGAAGAATCTAAGCGAGCGAAGAGTAGAAGTTCCGGTTTTTCTCTTATAGAAGTTCTTATGAGTCTGCTTATAATCGTAGTCGTCGTCGGTACTATACGCCGTTGCTTGCAAACAGCATGAGGCAGGCCTTTAAGAACAGGATTGTCACTACCGAACTTGCAGTTGTCCAGAACGATCTCGAGGAGGAGATCTTCGTCTCTACAAGAGGTCAGTCATTCAGCGTGAATGTAGATATAGACGGCAGTAACGTAACCGAATCCGGCGAGCTGGTCACAAAGAATTTCGCAGAGGGAAAGCAGATCGGAATCTTCTTGAGAAGCGGGTGAGAATCATATGAAGAGAAAGACCGGATTGACTCTCGCCGAGATAATGATTGTTCTTCTCGTGTCGTCTATTATCGTGGCGATAGCCTTTTCTGTCTTTGCCGCCAGCTGGAGAATATACAAAACATCTCAGGAGACGGCGCTGCTCAGCAGAAATCTCAGGTCGCTGGTTGAAAGGATCTCGGAGGAATTCGGATGGGCAACGGAACTACAGTTCACCAGCTCCCCGCAGGGTTCAGGCTGGATAGTGATCTTGCTTGAGAGCAATACTATAAAGAGATTTCAGGGGACGGCCTCAAGCAGAACAAACGAACAGAACTTGAGCGATCCTTCACAGGTAAGCGTCTCAAGCCTGACGTTCGCACTGAGAACGGTGCAGGATAACAGGGTTATGATGGACGTTTCCCTTACCGCTTCCAGCGCTACCAACAGCAGTATAACAGAGAGCATAAGTTCATCTGCCGCCGTTGACAATCTCAGGAATCGCTCGGGTTCAGGCCATCAGTTAGCTATAAGAAATAATACCGTTCAAGACTCCGATCGCGCTTTGGCATGAGTTTGCATTTGTCATTGCAGAGCAGATTAGGGGGAATTGATGGATATGATAAGAGAGATATTCGGAATCGATAGAAGAAATGGGTTTTCTCTAGTTGAATTGCTCATAGTCCTTGCCGTTATCGCTGCACTTATAGCCGTTGTGACTCCAATCGGAATAAACGCCATGCGAAAATCCGCGGCCGTTGCTGTCGCAAGAGACCTAAAGACACTCTCCCAGGCCTTCGCAAACAAAATCTACCTTGACGGAGAACTACCCCAGACAATAAGCGAACTCGGAAGGAATGTTGATTCGTCTCTGTTTGGGGCCGCCTGGAAGATTGGCGAAGATGGCCAATATAACTACTTCGTATTCACAAATCGTGAGGCCGATTTCGAGACTGTCTCCGGTGTTCTTGTCGATTCAAGGCAGGGAATCCCATTCGGAGTAGATGACTATGCTTTTCTTGATAATGGACTCGGAAAGGAATCTATGAACTCCAGAACTCTCTACTATAACCTTCTGGGTGCAGAATCAATAGCGCCTCTTACACCTTTTGGTTCGACTTTCGCAGAGATAAGTAGCGGGTTGATTGATTTGCTTATTAGCGCGAAGAATCCAAGGACCTGGAGTCCGTATCAGTACACCGATCTTGGTCTTAACCAGGAAGATTGGGAAAACAAAGCTTATGAACATATAGTTTATAAACCTGTAGGCAACAGGTTGCAAATTAGCCCTGAAACTGGTTATAAGCTAACTGTGAAACTTCTCTATGAAGATTCGTACGTAACGATTTCCAACACAGAAGCCCTTATGTACAATATACGAGACGACAATGCTGATAAATACTTCTGGTATTACAAGAGAATTGCAGAAGGTAAAAAAGTCGATATATCGACCATTAGAGTATACAAGGCAACCAACTGACTTTTCATGTTTTGCCCTCTAACCCCTAAGAAGGACGGCTAGTTGCGATAAGTCCATTCTCTATGATTCTGCACGCCAGTTACAGGATAGGCAATTCGAAGAAGGTCTTCCCTTTTTGCTATTGAGTCTGTTGAATATCCCATCTATAGTATAGTGAGTTTCTCTCTTTTTCGAGAGCGAAGCGAGTGTCTCGACAATGTTCTTTTCTCGTCTTTTACTGCCCGCGGAGCGGAACTGGCGAAGGCGAAGCCTTTACTGGCCGTTCTTTCGCTCTTGCGAACCAAGAACCTGGACGCGCAGCGTCGGAACGAAGAACTTGGGCGCAACGCGCCGGAACTGCTCTTACGCTCAATAGAGAAAACCAAGAAGATAGAGAGGAACGACATTTCCAAATCCCGTTTCAATTCCATCTCTCAACACAATGCCATTTGGAACGTCTCTTAGCTGTTTCTTGCCTTTGTGGGCACCACCAATTTCGCATACTATCTCCGTGTCTTTTAGGCTCAAAGCGAAGTCTCCATTTTTCGGCACACAGATTCCAAGGTGACTTACCTGAGAGACAAAGAAAGCCTCTCTTATCGTTCCCATATTGCTTTCGAGATTCCATTGTGACAGTCCCAAAGCGTAGTAGATGTTCGTCTCACCCAAGAATACTTTCGAACCACTGCGGAGTCCCTTCAAGCCTCTACCGCACGGTGGGACTCTTCTCAAAACTCCCGCCCTCTCCAGTGAATCAAGATAGGCATAGAGTGTTACCTTACTAATTCCCAGATCCCGAGAAAGCGATTCCGGAGATATTGAAGGAACTATGCTGGTGGCCACAAAGGCAATGATCTTCTTGGCTACTGAGGCCGCCTCGCCCCTGAGTGAATTCTCCTGAACAACATCCTGATAGATCGATTTGTCCAGAACATTCAGCAACCTTTCGTAGTAAGAATCCGAAGCGATCCTGAATGGATAAGAGCCAACTCTCAGATATTCCCTGAATAACTTCAGCGGTTCAAATCTCAGCATCGTATTGCTCATCTCTCTATGGTTTTGTAGAAGCTCTTCAGGCGACACTGCGGAGAAGTCGCTTCCGGTCTCCAGATTCACGAACTCCCTGAAAGAGAGGTGCTTCAATTCATGCAATACTACCCGTCTTGAAAGATCGGCCGTTCCCATTAAAACCGAGAACTTCGAGCTTCCACTGAAGTAGATCTGCTTCGTCGGATGAGCGTCATATAGCGCCTTAATATCGTTAGACCAGCCGGTTTGCCGGTGAGCCTCGTCCACAATGAGTGTCTTTCCTCCGATCTTGAAGAAAGCATCTCCTATTGCATAAATACTTTCCTTCAAAACCAGAGGATTGTCTGCCGAGATATAGAGGCAATCAACTCCTCTCTTCTCAAGAATCTTCTGGAGAAGCAGCGTTGTTTTGCCGCAGCCGCGCGCACCAACAATTCCAAGAAGACGGTCTTCCCAGTTGATCCGGTAATAGGCATAGCGCTTGAAAGACTCGGGAGTTGATGAGAGCATTCTTTCGTGGATCTCGAAAAAAGGTTGAAGATCTATCATCTCACACCTCCATTAAGATCACTATATTGTACCATATATGGCTTTGTAGTTAAGTATGATGTACTTAATTGTTTATCTCGTCATCAGTTCCAAGTTGCAAGATGCAAGTTGCAAGAACGGTTATCCGTTATCGGTTCACCGTTCGCCGAGGATAATCGGTTCTTCGTTCCAGAGCGAGTATCTGTTCTTCGTTCTTGGGCAATCGACGACGAGGCGGATCAGAGGTAAGGGGAATGAGGCTAGAGGTAAGAAGATCAAGATCTCTTCGCTCTTCCGACCTCTTGCCTCTGACCTCAAGCTCTTCCCAAGGACGGGTCGATGATCTGGGACGAAGGACTAAGGACGACTCTTCACAGCGTACAGCGGAACTTCTGGTGTACAGCGGCTCTTCAGGGCGAGATCCCGTGCAGGTGCATCACGGGATGACCCTGAACAAAACGATTTCAGGGCAGGCTCCCAAACAGGAGCCCTGAACAGGATCCCCCAAACAGGTGCATTTTGGGGCAGGCCTTCAGGGCAGGCTTATTGGGGCAGGCTTATCAGGGCAGGTACGACGGGAAGACAGAGTCAGTCAATTTGCCTGCGAGCCATAATGCTAATCCCTAACCATAAGTCAGGGAGTTCATGAGAAATCATGTGATGCTCCTTCTCCCATGACAATATTTGCTGTACTTAACTCCTGATGATCTTGATCTTAAATCTTCCCTTGAGGGAGGAGGACCGTGTAGCGGCGGAGTTTTTTGAGGAGAAGACGGTCATCCCCACGTGAGATACGATGATTAAATAATCATAACTGATACGGAGAATGATATAGTAATATTGCAGTTGCCAATTCTCTCTTTTTGATGTGTCTGCTTCTGTGAAATGGATAGAGATTTCTGATCTCACGAAAGATGGTTTCGGAATTCAGTCTTTAGTGCTTTGAGTCAACCTTGATGCCTACCAAAATTGTGTCATCACTCTTTATAGCGAGGTGTGTTGATTATGAAACGAGTATCTCTTATGGTTCTCTTAGCAATTACAGTTGTGATGGTACTTACCGGGTGCCTGTCGGTTGCGAAAACGAGAAGTCTTGTTGGCGCATGGAACCTTTCAGTTAAAAGAAGTGAACCGGAGACTTTCAAGGCCTTCATGGAGATATCCACTCACGACAAGGGCAAGCTCTCCGGTTATCTGGGAAACAACATCTATACTGCAAACTATGGCACAATTTCCGGGACCACTTCCAAGGACAACATCTCCTTTGTCTACTCAAGCTATGAGGGAGGAGAAACGATTCAATTTGCAGGCAAATTCGACTCGGATGGAATGACCGGTACGGCGACTGTTTATATCGACGGCAGTTACAAGTCTGGCCCTCATGACTGGACTGCGCAGAGAACGGAATAGTGGGATTGGGCAAAGAGATTCGATTTACGTCCTTTCGGGACTCGATTATTTACATCCAGTTAACAGATAGAGCGCCGAGGATCGTCGGCGAAGGCGGGGCTGCTTCGCTGGACGCAATGCACTGAAGAGCATCAGTGGACGCAAGGCCCGCTTCGCGGGGAAAGAGCTACTTACAATATAACGCTGTACGCTGTGAAGAGTCGTCCTTAGTCCTTCGTCCCAGATCATGGACCCGTCCTTGGATAAGATCGAAGATCATAATGCCATTCGTGGTTTTTTGCCTTAACCAAGAACGAAGAACAGATACTCGCTCTGGAACGAAGAACCGATTATCCTCGGCGAACGGTGAACCGTTCAACGGTAAACCAGGTTCTCTTGCTCTTTCCTACCACGAACCCGCTACCCCCAACCCCGGCCTTTTGCTTTTTCTTACAACTTGCATCTTGGAACTTGCAACTGAGCTTTTACAAGCGATCAGCGGGTTCACCGCTTTTAAGCGTACAGCGGATCTTTGAGCGAGATCCCGTACAAGACCACTACGGGATGACAAAGCAAAAAAAGCGAAAAACGATGTGAGAGGCATTTCAAAGAGCACACTCCCCACCGCAAGCGGTCCCCCCCCGCTCAAGCGGGGATTTAGGATCAAGACAAGCAGAGCGGTTCATCGTTCCGACGCTGCGCGTCCAGGTTCTTGGCAAAGAGAGAAGTTCATTGTTCTGGTGCTTTGCACCTAGATTCTTCGTTCCGACACTTCGTGTCCAAGTTCTTGGTCTCTCTCCTAGAACTGGGTCCAGGGTATGGGGTCTAGGGTCTGGCAAGAGCTGAAAGAGCGGGAAGAACCGTCCTAGCGTCCAGCGCCCAGCGTCCAAGAGCATAAACCCGTCCTTGGGAAGAGCCGTATTCACCCCCCAGGGGAATTGGACAAGTAAGTTAGGAATAGTAGACTAAGAAGGGGTGAATATGGATGAAGCATCCGAGAGGCAAGAGTTATGATCCTGAGTTCAAACTTAGATTGGCTAAGGAAAGATCGAAAGAGCGCCGGGAAGGGAAAGAGGGAAGCCAAAAGTGTA
>NZ_JWIM01000054.1:0-19722 GCF_002896535.1 Mesotoga sp. B105.6.4
TCCCGAAAGGGGAGTAAACAGCCTGGCCTCACAAGGTCTGTACTTACACCGCGCCATCTCTTGACCCTACGCTCTTAAGATCGGTGGAGAGTGGAGCGTGAAGCTAGAGAAAGGGCATTTTCGAGACGTTCACTTCGCTCACGAGAGGACGAGAACTCCCTCTCTCCTGTTTCTCGTACTCTCTCCTCATCTCGTACTCTCGATGCTCTTCTTTGAAACAGACACCCTCCGCCACTTCGTGGCCCTCCTCCCTCAAGGGAGGACTTAAGATCAAGATCATCAGGAGCCAAATACAGCATATACTGCCAAAGGAGAAGAAGCATAATATGATTTCTTTTTTTTGCTCCTTAACTTATGGGTAATGATAAGCCCTCAAGGGAGGACTTAAGATCAGGATCATCAGGCGCCAAATACGAATTCGCGCAAGAATCAGCATATTTATGGCATTTGACTCCCTGACTTATGGATAATGATAAGATTTCTAAGAGCTGAGGTGGCCCATTCTTTTAGTGGTTGTCTCGTTTTCTTCAATCAATTTTCCCAGCCACTTTTCCATCTATTGACAGTCAGCAATAACGGTATATAATCTTTTTGACTAACCAGTCAGTCAGGAGGCCGAAATTGAAATCCTCAGATGTCAACGAGGCTCGAGAAAGAATAATAAAATCATCGATTGCGTTGTTTTCTCAAAAGGGATTTCACGCCACAACTGCAAGCGAGATAGCGGAAGCTGCGGGCGTAACCAAAGGTCTCATATACTATTACTTCAGTAGCAAGGAAGAGATTCTTACCCACATCGTGGATTCTCTGCTAAAAGACGCGACTACGATAGCGATGGACTTCGTTCAGGCAAGTATTATCCAGATGATAAGAGATGGCGAGCTAGATATAGAGCATGACAGGATGAAGTTCATCGATGAAGACTCGGTTGCGCGTTTCGTGAAGAGGTCGCTCTTCTATTACGACAGGATACTCGATTATCTAATTGAGAACAGGCTAATTCTGAGAATATTGATGTTCGAATCCTTGAAAGAAAGCAAACACCACGACGACCTCTTCAGATTGCTTGATCTCACAAGAGATACCGAGGACAACCAGATTTTCAAATCGATTTCCGAGGCAGATAGCGACTTCAACTACTCGTCAGAAATGACGCTTTTCAAATTCTTCTTCTCGATAATTCCACTTGTAACCTTTGCGGCTTACTACGACGACCTCAAAAAGAAGAGTCTGATGAGTGATGAAGAGTTGCGCAATTCGTTTTTACAATCATTTCGAGTTGTTCTCTCTTCTCTGATAAAAGGGACCGAGATTTCTTTGAGGACAGGAAATCTTGGTCAATCGTGATCGGAGCTCGCCAGCGAGAAGTTTTCACGAAGCTTTCTGGTGGGACTTCCTAGTTTTGAGACGATTCTCATCTGGAATGAATAATTAGATAAATGAAAATTGTGGAGGATACTATGACTTGGCATTTCATTGAGATAAAAGCAGTTACCGAACAACTTGAAGTCGATCCAGAAGTAGGCCTTAGCTTTTTTGAAGCGGAAGAACGTCTCGGCAAATACGGCGAAAACATTCTCCGCGAGGAGAAAAAGAAGACGAATCTTGAACGCTTTGTAAAGCAGTTCAAGGACGTTATGATAATCATTCTGATTGCCGCCGCAGCGATTTCGTTTCTTGTCTCGATCTTCGAAAAGGAAGGGTTCTTTGAGCCGGTTCTGATAATGCTTATTGTCATCTTGAACGCTGTTATCGGTGTAATACAGGAGAGCAAGGCAGAGAAGGCTCTGGATGCCCTGAAAAAGCTTTCCTCGCCAAACGCCAGGGTAATCCGTGACGGAGAACAGAAGTTGATTCAAGCATCGAAGCTGGTACCGGGAGATATTATCCTAATTGAGGCCGGTGATTTTGTTCCTGCCGACGCGAGAATCATTGAAAGTGCGAGTTTGAAGGTCGACGAGTCTGCCCTGACCGGTGAATCGGTCCCCTCCGAGAAATCGGCAGATGCAATCGTTAAGGAAGAGGCCTCTATCGGTGATAGACACAACATGGTTTTCTCGGGATGCGGCGTCAGCTATGGAAGAGGGAAGGGTATCGTCGTTGAGACTGGAATGAAGACAGAAATGGGGAAGATCGCGGGCCTGCTTTCAGGAGAAGAAGACACTCAGACTCCTCTTCAACATAGACTGGCCGCTCTTGGGAAGTATCTCGGCATCGCCGCTCTTATCGCCTGTGGAGTGATTTTTCTTGTCGGGCTTATTGAAGGTATTCCAATAATGGAGATCTTCATGATCTCTGTTTCGCTCGCGGTTTCAGCGATTCCGGAAGGGCTTCCGGCGATTGTGACCGTTGTGCTTGCCATTGGAGTCCAACGAATGGTGAAGAGAAACGCTATTATTCGGAAGCTGCCCGCCGTGGAGACTCTCGGAAGCGCTACGGTAATCTGTTCAGATAAGACGGGAACTCTCACACAGAATAAAATGACCCTGGTCAAGGCCTTTTCGGCTTCTTCGTCAGTTACTGAGGAGATCAGCGATGATAACTCGTCTGACATAAAGGACCTCTTGCTGTACGCTACGCTTTGTTCTGACGGCAGAGTCGTTATTGAGGATGGAGAAGAGAAGCACATCGGTGACCCGACTGAGACCTCTATAGTGCTGGCAGCCATGAGAAATGGGATCCTAAAAGATGAGATAGAGAAGAAGTATCCGAGACTGGCCGAGATACCGTTCGATTCTGAACGGAAAATGATGACAACTATTAACGGCATCGATGGAAAAAACGTAGTAATTGTAAAAGGCGCAATAGATTCAGTTTCCACAAGATGCACATCAGGAGATGTTCAAAAGGGTAGAGAGATCGCGGAGGAAATGGGTAGCAGCGCGCTTCGAGTTCTTGCCGTCGCCTACAAAGAAATCCAAAAAATTCCTGCGACCCTCGATCCAGCTGAGATTGAGAGTGGTCTTACGTTTCTCGGTCTCGTAGGTATGATAGATCCGGCGCGTCCCGAGGCGAAAGAGTCCGTCAGACTGTGCCGGCAGGCAGGGATCAGGCCGGTTATGATCACCGGCGATCACAAACTCACAGCTGCGGCTATTGCCAGAGAAGTCGGCATCTTGCTTGATGGAGATGAGATTGTAACCGGAATTGAGCTGTCAAAAATGCCTGATGATGAACTGGACAGGAGGGTAAGAAATATCTCGGTCTATGCAAGAGTGTCGCCGTCAGACAAAATCAGGATCGTTCATGCATTGCAAAAGCAGGGTGAAGTCGTTGCAATGACGGGGGACGGGGTGAACGACGCTCCAGCTCTAAAAGCTGCCGATATCGGATGCGCGATGGGAATAACCGGAACAGATGTTGCGAAGTCCGCGGCCGACATGACCCTTACCGACGATAATTTCGCGACGATTGTATACGCCGTTAAGGAAGGCCGCGGCATATACGACAATATCAGAAAAGTGGTCGGTTTCCTTCTGGGAACAAACATTGGAGAGATACTTACAGTCTTCACCGCCATGATGATCTGGAGAGAAGCCCCGCTGATATCTGCGCAACTGCTCTGGATAAACCTCGTGACCGACAGCCTGCCAGCGATCGCGCTCGGCATGGAGCCAGTGGAGAAGGATGTCATGAATAGAAAGCCTAAACCTAAGAATGAAGGCATTTTTGCCGGGGGACTGGGACTTCAGGTTCTTCTTCAAGGAGCTATGTTTGCCATTCTCACTTTGATTGGCTTTGCGATTGGCTGGAAGAGCACCGGAGATGTTATTGCAGGAAGAACCATGGCCTTTGTGATTCTTTCTTTGACTCAGATCTTTCACTCGTTTAATATGCGGTCAAGTCACTCGCTGTTCAGAATCGGGATCCTTTCAAACAAAGTGCTATTTCTTGCTGTGCTGACTTCGTTTACGATGGTGGCTGCCGTTGTTTTCATCTCTCCTTTCGCGACAATCTTCGGATTGGCTCAACTGGAGACACCGATGTACGTTCTGGCTCTCCTTCTCTCGCTGGTGCCTATTCCCGTAATTGAGATTGCGAAGTTGATTGGACTGATTCGCCACAAGCGTTGACAGAATGAAAGTAAGGCAGCTGCCTGTATCTGGGTCGGCTTTGCTCTCAAGTTTCTTCGCGCGACACAGTACTACTGTTACAACGAGTCGCCAGTCGATTCTCTTGTCCATATGGTTGCAATCGCGGGCTGGGACGATTTCATATCGGTTGCGCGTGCGCCCGTGCCGAGAGCGTGGCTTATAGGAGACAGCTTGAGTGAAGATCTCCATGACGGAGAGTATCTCTGGATTTCTTACTATGACACGGTCTTTCTCAAGGGAAATAGCTATGCGGTAAGTTTTGTCCAGCCAGCGGTGAAGGATACGATCGAATGAGCTATCAATCCAGTGAAGGAGCCTTTTCAGAACCGGTGACAACGTCGTCAATGTACAAGAGCCATGGCTACAGTTCTTTGGGTTTTGATTCTTGGGGAAGTTCCCGTTTTATTGCCAGAGAAGACGGTTCTATCAAAACTGTTGGCCTCATACTGCCAACACATAGAATGAAAGAGATTAGAATTGTGGCTCTGAAAAATCGAGTCTGATTTTCTTTAGAAAAAGTACTTCCGGGGGCAGAAGTTACTTCCGATATAGGAAGTAGTTTCCAATCCTTTGTGGTCCTTCGGAGTTCCGTTTCTTTCCATTGCGTTGATGCTCCGTCCTGTAAATCCGGATAATGTCGAGAGCTGTTTCATGTTGCTGGCCTGAAAGAGCGACATGTCATCATTTTGTACGTGTTTCCGCATCTTGCTCTTTGACGATAAACATAGAACGGCTTTCATGTGAACCATAGTGGCATAATCTTTTTGTATTAGGTATCCTCTAGGGAGGAGCAGATGAAGAGCCCTGCTTGACTTTTTTTTCTGTCCGTAGGAATAATCTCGCAGATTTTTGTTTTCTATTTCTCGTTTAGTCTGAAAAATGGAGTCTGACCCTATTTAATTTGACCAAAAAATGGAGTCTGACCCTATTTAATCTACGCTCTATTCAACAATCGACGCCTTTCCTGGCGCAGTTGCAACAAGCATTCTTGGCATTTCGCCTTACCCCCTGTTCAAAAACTGTTTTCTCGTTTCGATTATTATCCCATACGATAAACTACATGCTTCGGTTCTTGAAGACAATTCCATGAATTGAAGAATCGTAAGTGTTTTTGGGGTGATAGCGAAAGCATTGAATTTGTTGAAGGAAGCAATCAACCATGGTTTTTTCCAGCTGCTTCTTTTGGACTCGTAACCTGCCAATCCTAAATCCAGGCTTTACTTAGAGCTTCCCATTGTAAGGCCCCGAACGAGGTCGTTTTGCACAAGGAGACCGAAAACTATCATAGGGAGTACGGTGATTATTGCCGCTGCGCTCATTACACCCCATTCAATATTTCTTTCGCTAACGAACATGTTGACCAGAACGGGTAGAGGTCTGGTGTCTCTGCCTGTAAGAACTAGGGCAAACAGGAACTCGTTCCAGGCGATGAGGGCGCATAGTATGGACGTGGCCGAGAGACCGGGCATGACGAGGGGGAGGACAACTCTCCTCAAAGATTGAAATCGCGTGCACCCATCTATCATGGCAGCTTCTTCGAGAGAATTGGGGATCTCCTGAAAGAAACCGCGCATCATCCAGATTGCAAACGGGACGCTGAAAAATGAAAGCGCCAGTACGATAGGGAGGTAAGTGTTTGATATTCCTAGATATCTTGCGATCATAAAGAAGGGCAGAACCATGACAATCGGCGGCGTCATTCTCGCCAGCAGGACGACGAAAGCGATAGTGTTTGCATGTTTCCAGTCAAACCTTGCCAGAGCATAAGCCGCAGGCACCCCAAGCAAAAGCGCTATGACTGTCGAGAAAAACGTTATCATAACACTGTTGATCAGAGAACGGACAAACTCGGAATTTCCGAAGAACTTCGCGTAATTCTGGAAGGTGATACGTGCTGGAACCCACTTGGGTGGCATCGAGAACTGGTCGGCCTCAAATTTGAAAGAGGAAAGCAGTATCCACGCCAGTGGTACCAGAGTCCAGATTAGCGCCATAGCTATGACCACAAAAACCACTATTCTGGTGAAAGGTTTCTTCCTAAGCATAGTTCTTTCCACCGCCTATTATCTTCATGTAGAGTATTGTGAAGAAAACCGCTATGGCGAAAGTAAGCATGTTAATCGCCGAAGAAAAGCCGACGTTATACGCCTGAAAGGCAGTTCTGTAACCGTAGAAGGCGAGAGTCTCCGTAGCAGTTCCGGGACCTCCTCCAGTCATTATAAACACAATATCGAAGACACGCAGAGATGTGAGGGTCCTTATTACCACTGCGACCAGTATAGAAGGCCTGAGAAGCGGCAGCGTTATGTAATGGAATCTCTGAAGGGAACTTGCTCCATCCACAAATGCCGCTTCATACGGTTCGTAAGGGATTGATTTGAGCCCTGCAAGCAAGACGAGAGTCACAAATGGAATGTACTCCCACGCATCTGCAACAATCAATACAGGCATCGCCGCAGAAGGATTTGACAGAAGGGGTTTTTCGACAAGTCCTCCAAGCCCGAGCTGTCTCAATATATGAATAATTGGTCCATAGTCACTGTTTAGAACAAAGCGCCAGACATACCCCACAACGACGGGAGCGATCATGAATGGAACGAGCAAGACCGACTGAACAATCTTCCAGCCTTTGAATTCCGTATCCAGGGCAAGAGCTATGCACAGCCCCGCAATCAGCTCTATTAAGACCGCCCCCAAAACAAAGTAGAAGGTCCTTCCCACAGTGTCCAGCGTGAAAGGGTCGGTGAATAGCCTGACGTAATTGCTGAAGCCTGCCGCTCTTATGCCCAGATCCGGCCTGAGCAGATTCCACCGCAGAAAGGACATCACGATAGTATAGGTCAGTGGTATCATGAAGATTATGACTATAAAAACCATTGAAGGAAGAATATACCAATAACCTCTAGATCTACGTCTCGACTTCATTTGATCACCTACCATAGAAAATGCCGGGCCTTTCGACCCGGCTCCGTATCAAATCAATAGTAGCCTCCGTCTCTCATAAGTCTGTCAACTTCCTTGACTGCGTCATTCAAAGCCTTTTCGGCAGTTTTCGTTCCCGCCAAGAATTCCGAGACGGCCGGAGCTATTATGCCGCTCACAATGCTTCCGCCTTCGGGAATCAAAGGTACTATTGGCGTCGGGATGCACTTTTCCATAGCAGCAGCGAAATCGCCGATCCATGGGAAAGACTCTGCGAGCTCCGGACTGTTCAGAGCAGAGAACCGTGCAGGAATGTTGCCAGTAGGCGCTGCTTCAACCTCGTTCTGCGTCTCTGTTACATAAAGTAACCACTCCAACGCCGCTTCCTTGTCCGGAGCGGCACTGCTGACCGAGAACCCCCAGGAAATGTAGAGCATCGGAAGCTTCTCTCCCAGTTTTTCTTCTGGTCTCGGGAATCCAACGAAACCACCCTTGCCAACTACAGACGACCTCGATTGATCTTCGACGTAGAACATTCCAGTTGTCCAAACCTCTGCCATTGCGCTCCGCCCACTTATGAATTCGTTCAAGGCTTCCTGGAAGTCATAGTTCATTGCAGCGGGATTGGCGAACTGGAACATGTACTTCACTTCTTCCAGAGCCTCGATGCCGGCTTCGGAGTTGAAGATCGGGCGCATGTTCAAATCGAGCAATGCTCCGCCTTTTGCCCACAGCCTCTGCATGAAGTGGGTTGCAAGAAAGATGCTTCTTCTTCCCATGAGAGTTACCCCGTAAAGATCAGGCGGCCTGTTGAAAAACTCTGCGACATCTCTGTATTGCTCTAAAGTCTGCGGCGGCTGAAGTTCGTAGCCGTATTTGGCAATGAAATTAGCCTTTTCAGTCGGGTCTTCGAAAAGGTCCTTTCGATAGATTATTCCTCCGAGTTCGTTCATGTAGGGCACGATGTACGTCTTTCCATTCAGCTTCGCGTTTCTTATTCCCGGAATATCCGACTCGTCGATCTTCTCGTATCCGGGAATATCGCTGATCGGATAGATGTAGTTCCCAATCGAAAGAGCGGGGTACCAGAGCATAGAAATGTAAGGTACGTCTATCTCTACCCTTCCGGAAGTGTACCCGAGCATTAGTTGATCAAGGTAATTTGCATAAGGAAACTGCTGAATCTCCACTTCGATTCCGGTCTCTTTTGTAAACCCCTCCATTCTGGTCTTCCAGGCGTCTGTGTGAATTCCAACCTCGCTTGAGAGCTGAAGCGGAACCGCGAAACATGAAACAGTCAAGAGAACAACAAGAAAAAGCAGAAATCTGTTTCTCATAGAATCCCCTCCCTTCGGTCGTTATACAAGATCTTCGCTGTACATCTTCTCTATTGCAGTCAAGGTTATTTCGATCGCATCTTTCACTGAGTCTTCGATTTGGTCTCTCCTCGGATTTTTAACGGAAAGATCAACCTTTGAGCCGGCAGATTGCCTGTATCTGTTCGCATAGCATACACCTATGAATCCAGCCTTTACGCCACGCAGGTAAGAGATCACAAATAGTGCCGAAGCCTCCATTTCGAGTGAGACTACCCTTCTTCTGCTCCAGCTCTGAAAGTATTCGGGATCGCGTTTGTAAAAGCAGGAATGAGTCCAGTTGATTCCCGTAATGATCTCTCTTCCAAGAGTTCTTGCCGAAGCCGTCAGAGATGAGTAAACATCTGGAGAAGGCACTGCGGGAAAATTCGCCGGGACGTAGTAGTTCGAGGCTCCATCATCACGTACGCAACCATACGGCACAACGATGTCCCCCTCATTTACGTACTCCTGCAGTCCGGCTACGCTGCCGATCCTTATCAGCACCCTCGCCCCCACATTGATAAGCTCTTCATATGCAATACTTGCTGAAGGGCCACCCATGCCGGTAGAAGTAACGGAGACTGGTTTGCCGTTGAACTCACCTGTATAGGTGATAAGACCTCTGTTTTCCGCAATCTTTTTTGTGCTGCTAAGTCTACTGACAATCTTCTCAACTCTTCCCTGATCTCCCGGGACGATAACTACTGGCGCTATGTCTCCCGCCTGGCACTCGATGTGATACTGAAGCTTTCCTTCAAGTCCGACTGGCTCTCTGTAATCCTCCATCATAATGTCACCTCAAATCTTCTTTCTGAGAACGTGTATTCTGAACACCGCCGTGTTTATGAAATCCTCCGAGTAGAGCATGGGAACGTTTTTGATATCCCTGTGAACTTCCTTCAGCAGCACTATTGATGAGCCCGGTCTCATTTTGAGCAGTCCGGCCAACTCTTCGTCGACAAGTCTCGATTCTATTTCGGCAATTGCGTATCTGATTGGATCCTTGAAGTTTTCTTCCAGAAGATCAAATAGAACCAGTTCCTTTGCCTTCCTTCCCTCAAGCGTCTTTAACAGGGCTTCGGTTTTTCCGGGAATCCTCTCGGATGCGATGTAAGTTCTGGCAAATATTGCAGGTACGCCATCGGCTGCATAGACCCTCTCTGTGAGCACCAGGCTCACGTTTTCAGGCATCTCTAGCTTTTCTGCCAGCCTTTCATCGGCCTTGACCTCGCAAAACTTGTCATAGATGAGCTCGGGGTTCTTTCCCGAGCTGGAGATGATTCTCGTCAGACCCCTCAAGTATTCAATCCCCGTATGAACAAGCCCGCTGTCTTTCACAACAAAGGTTCCGAGACCCTGCCTTCTTACGACAAGGCCGTCCTTTTCCAGCGCCGTTATTACTTCTCTTAGAACGGTCTTGCTTGCACCATAATCCTCGCAGAGCTTCTCTATTGAAGGAAGCTGCGTCCCGTCGCTCATCTTCTGGACTTCTCTCTCTATTTGCGAATATATGATCTCGTAAAGTGATTTTCTTCTTGCCATGAATTCGATCTACCCCCAATAACTCTAGTCATCATACGTATTATGTATGATGTATTATGAGTATACAAAATAAAGTCTTCATTTCCGTACTTAATTTCTGGCGATGTCGACCGATTCCAATTGCCTAGGCGTGATTATTTGGATTGTTCTTATCTTCAGGCATTATTGCAGCCACAATGAAGAGCTTTTGATTTCGGCCTTCGATTCACAGCAGAATTATTTTCTCAAAGAGCCGTTCCTGTGTCCATTGAAATACAAGACCCACGCACTTTCATGTAAGGAACAAGGGTTAACGAAGATTTGTAGGAGGAAGATGGGTTTTTTCGAGAATAGAGAAATCATCTCTAACATTTTTACGACTCGACTACGGTTCAAGAGAGAAGAGTGAAAGTGATTAGTTGTCAAATCCTGCTTGTAGGATCCGCGCCGTCGAGCCAGATTGCCCTTTGGCATTGACGCTTCAAGGGCTATAATTCAATTGAATTAGTTAGTAGTTTTTATTTACCAACTGGAATGATGTCCTTCTGGTGTTTTCTGTAAGCGATCTCCCGGTTGTCAGTCATGAATCGGCGGAGAAGAAAATGAAGGAAGGAAGCGGGGGGGGAAGAAGTGGTATCGAAACTTACTGAGATCAGAACGAGCGAAATTCTGAGGATAATTAGAGAAAGGAAGAGTACTTCTCGAGTCCAAATAGCGAAACTGACCGGACTCAGCAAACCGACCATATCTTCAATTGTCAACGACCTTGTTGAAGAGGGAGTTGTAAGAGAGAACGGGCTCGGACAGAGCAAATCTTCCGGTGGCAGGAAACCTATAAATATCTCTTTCGCAAAAGATTACAGAAACGTACTAAGTGTTGACATAGGCGGAACCAAGACTATCTTCGCGTTGATCGATCTCGACGGAAATATCTTGAAACGCGACACTATAGACACTGACCTTCTTCGAACCGAGAGGGGTCTAGTAGATGAGTTGAATGAGAGGCTCGAGAGTTACATAGAGGGAGTCGGAAAAGAGAAGGTACTGGGAATCTCTTTAGGCATTCCCGGTACGGTAGACAGGGCTACGCAGAAGATAAAATACATGCCCTCCTTCGACATCGGCAATCTTGATCTCAAGACGCCGGTCGAGAAGAAGTTCGGGATTTCGACGCTGATCGAAAACGATGTTACACTTGCCGCCTTCGGGGAGTCATGGATCGGTTCTGCAAAGGAGTACAATGATGTGATTCTGGTTTCGATCGGAACCGGTATAGGCTCAGGTATCGTCATAAATGATTCGGTTTACAGAGGATGCGTCGGTGGAGCCGGCGAAATCGGCGAATTTGTCACCGACTGGTCTACGGAATCAAAGATGAATGCTGGATTTGGAAGGCTCGAACAGTGGTTCTCGGGATTTGCTCTCGAGTCTTTCTGCAGGAAAAACGGCTGGGAATTCAGCGTAAAGGACCTATTCGAGAAGATGGACTCCGATGAGAGAATCCTCAAAAGAATTGTGGGAGGCTGCGAACATCTTGCGCTTGCATTTGCCAATGCAATTATGCTTCTCGATCCGGCAAGACTTTTGATAGGGGGTGGTATTGGCTTCAACCAGTATGACCGGATTTTCCCGATAATCGACAGCACTCTGAGGAAGGTTCTTCCTCAAGAGCTTTACAGACCTGATCTACTTGTCAGAGCGGCTCTTGAGCCTTACAGTGTTGTCATCGGCGGAGCTTATTTTGCTCAGAAAGAGTTGCTCCTTAAAGAGGTTCTAGGGGGAACTTCGGGATTTTGAACGGCAGGAAACTACAAGAGGAGGTACTTATGAGAAAGATTACTGTTCTACTGGCTTTGATCTTCGTTCTAACGGCAGGAATTCTATTTGGGACGGACGTTGCAGTTTTGCTTCCCGGAACCGTTGAATTCTTCAGCGTCCAGAGAGTAGGGTTGGATGCGGCCGCTAAGGAGTTTGGACTGAACCTGATCTATGCGGACGCAGAATGGGATGCAGGCAAGCAACTGTCTCAGGTTGAGAACTTCATTGCAAGAGGTGTAGATCTCGTGCTACTTTGCGCGGCGGATAACATGGCCCTTCGAACGGCGGTAACTCGCTGCGACGAAGCCGGAATTCCATTGATAACATTCACAAACAGCATCGGAACAGATCCTGAAGGCAAGTATCCGGGTGTCATTAGCCACATAGGTCGTTCTGAGATAGGATCAGGCGTTGTCCAGGCAGAATTTGTCGAGAAGCTCTTTGGGAACGCCGACATCGACATAATTCTTATAGAAGGTAATCCAGGTACAACTGCCCAGAGAATGAGAGAAGAGGGTTTTCTCTCCGTTGCTGAAAGAAATCCTTCCTGGAGCATAATTGAGAAGCGCCCTATCGACGGCTGGACAAAGGAAGGAACGCTTGCGTTCATGGAGGCTTTCCTCCAGAGCGGCAGAAATGTCGACGTCATTGCCTGCCAGTGGTGGTCGGGAGCCATAGCGGCATCGATGGCGCTCAAGGAGAGAGGAATCACCGACGTAGTGGTTTTGGGCCTGGAGTATGCGAAAGAGCTCGTTCCTTACATTGAAGCCGGAGACGTTTACGCTTCCACGTATTTCTCGGTTATTGAAGAAGGCTACAAAGCAGTTGAGGCCGCCCATCTATACCTGACCGGCCAGGAAGTGCCAAAGTTCATCGAGATCCAGCAAGTAATGGTTACAAAGGATAACGTGGCCGATTTCGAACCGGAAATGTAAGAGAAATACGATAGGAGGTCGCTGATGTCTGAAGCAGGTAAGATCAATATCCTCTCACAGCTGTTCTTTAACGAGGAGCTGTCCAGGGATAATTCAGGAAGCCTTACAGAGAAACTTTCGAAGGCAAAGAAGGCAGGACTTGAGAAGCTCATTATCTGGTCGGTCCGGCCCGAATATCTTTCCCCGCTTGTCTCGATTTGCAGAGACGTCGGGGTCTCTCCGCATCTCTGGTATCCCATGCTGGCAGACACGCCAGTAGATTTCGATACGGACGCCTTCAAGATAGTCAGAACGATAGAAAGCGGCCGGTCGGAGATACTGGAATCCCAAAAGGCCGGCGGTGAGGAGTTTGAATTTCTTTGCCCCAACAAGATAAGTCAGGAGGAGGCCTTTCTAAGCCGCTTCGAAGAAATCCTTGGTCTTGCCGACTTCGACGGTGTCTTTCTCGACAGGATCCGTTTTCCTTCGCCGGCCAACGGGATAGGAGAGATGCTTACCTGCTTCTGCGACACCTGCAAAGAGAGATCGAGCGCAACGGGTTCAGCCTTTGAGGAGGCAATTCACGGTTTTTTAAGAAAGCTCGGTTCGAAGAGGGGAATGGACGAAGTACTTGAAACTCTCAAAGAGTTTTACATAATTACCGGGGAATTTCTCGAGTTCAGAAGGTCATCGGTGCTCCAGCTGCTAACTCAATATTCCGACAGGGCGAAAAACGTGGGCCTTGAAGTGGGCGTGGATCTTTTCTCCCCTTCTCTTAGAAATATCGTTTCGCAGGATTACGAGAGAATATCCAGGCATGTGGATTGGATGAAGCCGATGATTTACTGCAAAACAATGGGGCCGGCCGGACTTCCGATGGAACTTCTCTCTCTGGCGCAAATTCTCGTGGATCACGCCTTGCGGCTTTCGGAGAGAGAAGCGCTTGAGATTATCGGAGAGCTGACCGGCCTTCTGTTGCCTGAAAGCTTTGAAGAAATAAGAATGAGCGGCATCGATCAGAAGAACTATGTACTCGAGCTGAATAAGATCGACCAGATGAATCTCAATCCGGTAACCAGGATCTTCCCAGGCTTTGAGGCGGTCAATATTCCACCTGTATGTTCGGTCGGACTGGACGAAGTCGGGAATTATGTAGAGGCAACTCTTAGAAAAGGCCATGATGGGTTTGTTCTCTCGTGGGATATAAGGCACATAAGCGATAAGATTCTCGAGTATGTGGGTGATTTAGTTGAATAGAGATACTACCGGCTCTAGACTCATTCTAGAAGTGAAGGAATTATCCAAGAGCTTTCCCGGTGTTCAGGCTCTTGACAGGGTAGACATGGACGTGAGAGAGGGGGAGGTCCACGCTCTTCTGGGAGAGAACGGATCGGGAAAGTCGACGCTCACAAAATGCATTGTCGGAGCTTATCAGAAAGATGCCGGGACTATTCTCTACGACGGGAAGGAAACAAGCTTCTCATCTCCAACGGAATCTTTCAGGCAGGGAATAAGTGTTATCTATCAGGAGAGGAGCCTCATTCCCAAATTCACTGTCGAGCAGAACATATTCCTCGGTGACGAGATGCAGGTCTCGGGCCTGCTTTCAGAGAAGAATATGAGAAAGAGATTTCGCAGCCTTTGTGAATCGTATGGATTTGATCTCTCACCGGACGAGAAGATATTCAGGCTCGGGGTGGCACAGCAGAAGGTTGTGGAAATCATGAAGGCACTTTCCAGGAATTCGAGGGTAGTGATTATGGATGAGCCGACGGCCTCGCTTTCGAAGGAAGAGTCGGATCATCTCTTCAAGATAATCTCGCAACTTAAAAGCAGGGGAATCTCGATTCTGTATATCACACATATCCTGGAAGAGGTCTTCAGAATTACAGATAGAATTACAGTCCTCAGAGACGGCAGAAAGGTCTCCACTCTGAATACTGCTGAAACTGACAGAGAAGAAATCGTCAATTTAATGGTCGGTGAAGTCTTTCATGATATCGAAGATATTTCGAGCTCTGCAAACTACGATCTTCCACCCGTCATATCTGTGAAGAACGTTCAAAAGTTGCCTAGAGTCAGGGATATCTCATTCGAAGTCTATCCCGGTGAAGTGCTTGGAATTACCGGTCTCACCGGCTCGGGAAAAACAGAGCTGGCCAGGGCGATTTTCGGCGCCGAGAAAGCAGACAGCGGCGAGATAACTGTCGAGGGCAAGAGAGTGAATCTGAGCTCGCCGGTAGATGCCATAAATGCAGGGATAGCGCTGATCCCAGAAGACAGGAAATCCGATGGCCTCATAATGCTTTTCGAGGTCTTCAAGAATATTACTCTCCCTGCGATAAGCGATTTCACTGTGACACCCGGATTGATCCTGACAAAGAGAGAGTATGTCAAGGCGAATGAATACAGGGAAAGGCTTAATATCCGACTTGCTTCGATACATCAGCAGACGAAGTTTCTCAGCGGAGGCAACCAGCAGAAAGTCGTAATCGCAAAGTGGCTGCTGACCAGCCCAAAATTGCTGATCATGGACGAGGCGACACAGGGAATCGATGTGAAGGCAAAGAGTGAGATTTACTCGATTGTGAGAGAGCTTGCCGAGAACGGCTTCTCCGTTATCTTCATTTCCTCGGAAGTGCCGGAAGTTCAGAGAGTATCCGACAGAATCCTTGTAATTGCAGATGGAGAGGTCGTGGGAGAATTCAAACGCGGAGCTCGCCAGGACGAGATCCTGAAGAAGGCGTTGAGCGGAAAACAAGAGCATCTAGATAATCAGGTGGTGAGTTGAATGTCAGGACCCGCTGTTAAGTCGAGGTTGGTAAGCTTTCTGGGAAAGTACAAAATCATCATAGCATTCTTTGTGTTGGCGCTGGTCATCTCGCTTATGACACCCAATTTTCTGTCTTGGAGAAATATCATAAACATATTCAGGCAGAGCTCGATAATCGGCATAATGGCTATCGGCTCCACCTTTGTCATTATCGGCGGCGGGTTCGACATCTCGGTCGGATCACTGCTGGCTCTTTCCGCCGCTATGGCGGTTGGACTGCAATCTTCTATGCACTGGTTCCTCGCAGTGATTGTTGTTTTGCTTGTTGGTGCCGCCTTTGGAGCGGTAAATGGATTCCTTAGCTCGAAAATCCATATCCCGCCAATCATTGCCACTCTGGGGACTATGACGATTATAAGAGGGATCGTTTATATGTATACGGGCGGCTATCCTCTCTATGTCGATTCAGAAGGGTTTGCTTTCATCGGCAACGGCTACATAGGGCCGATTCCCTTTCCAATAATTTTGCTGCTGATCCTAGTAGCTCTCGGTCAGTTCATTCTTGTCAAGACGAAATTCGGCCGGTACTCCTGTGCCATCGGCGGCAACAAAGAGGCGGCAAGACTCTCAGGAATCAAAGTCGACTTCTACATAACCCTGACCTTCGTTGCCGGAGGAGTAATGGCTGCAATGTCAGGAATCGTCTACGCCTCAAGGCTGCTTTCAGTTACACCTCTTGCCGGCCAGGGCTATGAGCTGGATGCGATAGCTTCTGCGGTAATCGGTGGTACAAGTGTGTCTGGGGGAGAAGGTTCAGTCGTAAGAACTCTCATCGGGGCGTTGTTGCTGACGATGATAACCAATGCGTTCAACCTGATTGGGATAGATCTCTATGTTCAATATGTGTTCAAAGGACTTGTAATTCTGGCAGCGGTTGGATTCGATTCATTCTACAAGGCCCGTGGCTAGAATGTAGACTCTGAATACGAAAAGAGCTCCTAAGGATAATCTTGGCTGCTCAAATTCACTGTGTCAGAAGTCGCCGGTGCTGATGACGATCGATGAACGGGACGTTCCCCCCCTGAACTATACCGTCAATCGCACTCTTCACCCCTTGTATGCGTAGCTCCATCTCTTTCTGCGGAAGGAATCCTTCATCGCATCCGCCGTACACAGTCAGTGCTCTCTTCAACTGATCACCTCCAGTGAAATCTTTGCTGCAATTAGAGCACAGCTCCTATCTCGGAGTATCCAATCGACTGCGAATGCGCTTGCACCAATTCTTTGAGGTGCGTGAGAGTGCCTAAGAGGTTGGAAACCGCAAGCAGAAGCAGTAACAAAAACAAGAGATCTATAAAACTCGGATAGCCTTCACTATGCGTGTCTAAGTCTAAGATTACCGAATAGGTAATAGAGAGAGAGGTGTCTTCAGCCAGACAAGGTCTCAATGTTTCTAGGTTTTGCAAGTTCGTAAAGCTCTCACAGGTAATCGAGTATGTTTATAGGATGCTAGTACTCACGGCAAGGCTGGCAGAGGACTACATACGAGATAGGGTAAAGTCTGTAGATCAGCGTGAAGAAGCAGTAACACCTGTGAGATAATATATTCCTTGGGCATCTGAAGATTCCACAGAGATGCCCACAGCAGTAACAAGAGAATCAAATGAAGCCTGAACAGGTAAAAAAAGCAGTGATCTAAAACGAGGTACGTATGCTTGGATATTTCAAACCGGGGAACTCGATTTCGCCCGAAGCGAGAAGACAGTATCAGGTTATCTACTGCACGCTCTGCCATAATCTCAAGAGGCTATACGGAACAAGGGCTTCAGTGCTTTTGCAGCATGATCCGATTTTCTTCTCGATTCAGTCAGGTTTTCTGCCTTCGATCGATGAAGAAAAGGTAATAAAAAAGAGCTGTATTATACAACCCAAGAAAGTTGAAGTATTGGCAGGGTATGAGGCTTACTTTGATCCATTGTCTGATCTTTCTGTATTGATGATCCTTATAGCCCTATGGGACAAGGAGTTCGACAATGAGATTACTATAAGAAACAGGATCTTCTTGAAGATCCTTGGCAAGGTCTTCAGACTATCCGAGAGGAAACTTGCGGAGAGGGAGATATCGATTTCCGATCTGAAATCAGAGTGCTTAGCCGCGCTGGAAGTCGAACGAGATCCAAAGCTTAATCCTTTGGACAGGCTAAGCAAATTCATAGAGTTCGGGGGAAGACTGACCGCTGAATTCTTCCCTGCTAATGGAAACTCAGAACGCAGCGAATCTATTTCCATAAATATGCTGAAAATCATGTACCTTGTCGATGCGCTGGAAGACTTTCATTCTGACGTAGCTAAAGGGTCTTTCAACCTCTTACAGGGTCAGAACCGTGAAGACATGATAGGTTTAGTCGAGAATGGCGTGGAGTCTTCGTTGAAGGCCATATATCTTCAAGGAAAACCTTCACTGGACACTTATTATAGAGAGATCGTATCAAGCGCAATGAATACTGTGATGAACAGTCTTGAGATAGCGAAAGAGAAATTCGATAAGGAGGGCTGAGAATGGCCAATTATTACGAGGTGCTCGGCGTAAAGCCAGATGCAACTCAGTCTGAAATTCGGAAACGTTATCGTGAACTCGTAAGTCTTTATCATCCCGACAAACATTCCAACAATCCGCTTCGTGAACTCGCAGAACAGAAGATGAAAGAGATAAATGAAGCCTACGAAGTCCTCGGGACTCCGGAAAAACGCGAGGAATACGATTCGGGAGTCCATACGGAAAGAAGTTATCATTACAGTGACAGGGCTTCCCAGAATTACGATATTCTGATCGCCAACGCAACCGAATCATACTCTCAAAGGCTCTGGGGGAAAACCATCGAATACTGCACGCAAGCGATAGCTATCGACAGCTCGAGATATGAAGCGTTCGGAATAAGAGGAATTGCGCAAAGCAGCCAGAACAACCACTCGAAAGCGATTGAGGACTTAGAAACCGCAATCAGGAATGGTGGACAAGACGATTGGATATTCGCTCAACTGGCCTTTAGCTACGCCGAACTTGGTAATCACGCTGAAGCGATAACATATATCAAGAAAGCTATGCAAGTGGGTTCCAGAGAGCCGAACTATCTGGCGTTTCTAGCTATCCAGTACGAAAAGTTAGGTAGCCAAACCGAGGCTTCGAATACCTGGAATGAACTGAGGTCTGTAGATCCAAACAACGAAACACTCAAACAAAGAGATCAGGTCTGGAAAGTGGGCGGTGCCTACGTCAACAAGAAAGACGTGGGAACTACTGCCGCTGCTTGTGCCACCTGTATCTTATGTGATCTCCTCTGCAACTGCTGTTGACATTGATATGGATAGAGCCCTGGAGCTTTTGAGAGAGTATGGATACTTGGTTGTCTTCTTTGGTACAGTAATAGATCAGTCTGGCATTCCTGTCTTTATCGTGTCGGGCGGGATACTCATAGCCGCAGGCATACTTAAACCGGTACCCGTTATACTCTTGTCCATTCTCTCTCTGCTCTCCACCGATATTCTGTTTATTCTGGTGGGTAATTACTTCAGAAATGCAGTCAGCGGCAATTACTCCAGCTCAAAAAGTGTATCTTGGCTAAAGCGTTTTCTGGTTCTGGGAACAGGCCTTTTTCTCTCTTCACCGCGACTCTTCTACCTATTCTCGAAAGTGATTCCCCTAATAGGGAAATATGTGCCCGTGTTCGCCGGATTCAGCGATTCACCGAAAGCGACCGCTATCTCTCTATTCGCAGTCGGCGACCTGATATGCACAATTCTGTTTCTGGCGGGCGGCTTTTTCTTAGGAGACTTATTTATTAGCTATTCTAGGAGCATAGCCGTCCTAACAGGTCTAGCTTTTCTGATAATATTCCTCGTAATCAGCAGGGCTATGAAGAGAGAAGTCAAGAAGAAGATCTAGTGTAGACTGAACTCGACCGATCTTAAGAGCACACTCCCCGTCGGCAGGAGCATGCCGCCACCCCGCTCAAGCGGGGACTTAGATCAGAAGCGTCAAGAAGCTCCGCTGTAAGCTTAAGAACAAAGACCGGCTGATCGCTGAACGCTGGGTAGAGCATGGACCCGCTGGGAAGATCAGGAAAGCGTAGCTTTCGAGGCTGGGGGTATGGGGTAGCAGGTACGTAAGATCATGACCAACCTTCTGAGTCAGCAGCTGACAACGAAGTTTCTTACCTGTTGGGAGGTTCGTAAGATCTTGACCTACCCCCTACCTCGCACCCGCTACCACTACTCAAATTTGACCCCTTTGACCCCCAAAGGTTGGACAAGAAGTGAGAGAA